>CALJYC010000001.1 GCA_937984275.1 uncultured bacterium
TCACCGCTGGGTACATGATGGGCACCATCAGCACGCCGTTTTCGAGCAGGGCGACGTGGGTGAACATGGCCTTGGTCTCGTCGTGGATCATGATCGGCATGATGTGGGTGTTGCTCTCGCCGAGGTCGAAGCCGATGTCGGTGAGGCCCTTGCGCATGTAGGCCGACTTCTCGTGGAGCTCGGTAACCAGCGCCTCGCCATCGGCCTCGAGCATGTCGAGGATAGTGCTGGCCGCAGCGACGATGGGCACCGGCAACGACGCGCTGAACAAGAACGAGCGTGCGCTGTGCTTGATGTGGTCGACCACGTCGGCCTCGCCGAGAAGGATCCCCCCGATTCCGCCGAACGTCTTCGAGAAGGTGCTGATGGCGACGGGGACCTTCCCCTCGAGGCCGTACTTCTCGATGATGCCTCGGCCGCCCTTACCAAGGGTGCCCGTCCCATGTGCGTCGTCGCACACGATGGCGACGTTCTCATGCTGAGCGCAGACGTCGATGAACTCTTGGATGTTGGCCTCATCGCCGTCGAGCGAGTAGATGCCCTCGATCATCACCAGCGCGTTCTTCCGATCGCGCTTCTTCAGCACCCGATCGAGCGCTTTGGCGCTGTTGTGATTGAAAAACCGAACCTCGGGCGCGCGCATCGGCGTCCCCGCAGCCAAGAACGTGCCGTCGAGAATGCAGGCGTGGCTCAGGTTGTCGAGAACGATCGTGGTGTCTTTGTCGGCTAGCGACATGATCGTACCCACCATCGCTTGATAGCCGGTCGTGAAGATCAGGGACTTTTCGAAGCCGTACCAGGCCGCCAATCGCTCCTCGAGCTCGACGTGCAAGGTAGCCGTCGCCTGAACACGCGATGAGCTCAACCCGCAGGCGAACTGGTCCACCGCGGCCTTGGCTGCCTCTTTCACCTTTGGGTGGTTGGTCAGCCCGAGGTAGTCGTTGGAGCTGAAGTTGACGATCGGCTTGCCGCCAATGGTCGTATGCAGGCCGCCCGACTCGAACTGCCGGAAATACGGATAGATCTGCTTGGCCTGGGCGTCGCGCACCCGCTGTAGCTCGGCGTGCGCCTTTTCGGAAATCCAGCTCATATCTCTAGCGGGCCCTAAGGTACCGTAATTTCCGGTCTATACCACATTCGAAACAGGTCAAACGGCCAGTTTTCAAATGCTTGACGCTGATTGTGAACCCAAGCATATACGGGCGGCATGTCGGACAAGCTGAAAGACGAGCTGAGGCAAATCATCGCCGAGGTCACGGAAGTCGAGGATATTCCCGAGGATACCCCGTTCGCGGACCTGGGGATCGACAGCATGATGGCGATTGAAATCGTCGCTGATGTCGAGAAGGCCTACGACGTCACTATCGCCGAGGAAGAGCTCGAAGAGCTGATCAACCTCCAAGCGGTCTACGACAAGGTCCAAGCGAAGCTCGACAAAGCCGGCTAAGCAGCCGCCAGCCCTACTTGGCGCGTCCGAAGATCTTCGAGTCCGGCGGAACGGACTTGGTGAGCCAGACGTTACCCCCAATGACCGAGCCTTTGCCGATGACGGTGTCACCGCCGTGAATCGATGCGCCGGCGTAGATCGTCACGTCGTCCTCGATCGTAGGGTGCCGCTTCGTGGCGTGGCATCCGCGCGCCTCGTCCCAAGAGACACTGAGGGCGCCCAAGGTCACACCCTGGTAGAGCTTGACGTTGCGGCCGATGATGGCGGTTGCACCGATGACGACCCCCGTGCCGTGGTCGTTGAAGAAGCTCTCGCCTATCTGCGCGCAGGGGTTGATATCGATGCCGGACTTGCTGTGCGCATACTCGGTCATGATCCGCGGGATCATGGGAACGTTGGCCATGCAAAGCTCGTGTGCGACTCGATACGCTGTGATCGCCTGTACGCTCGGGTAACTGAAAATGACCTCTTCGATGCTCGCGGCAGCCGGATCTCCATCATACGCAGCGCGGACGTCGGTGTTGAGAATGCGCCGAAGCTCGGGAATCTGCTCGAGCAGGCGTAGTACGACGTCTTCGCTCCACCCATCTGGCTTCTTTTCGTCGAGCTGACCCATGCGCTCTTGGTAGCGGATGGCGCGATCGATCTGTTCGACCAAGATGTCCTGCGCAGGATACAGGTGCTCGCTGATCGCATAGCGGAGGTTGGTCCGGTTGAGGGCGCGCGTGCTGTAAAAGCCCATGTAGAGCACGGGCATGATGTGATTGAACGCAGTAATGACCGCGCGCTTGTTGGGAAGAGCCGCACTGTCGAGGTTGTTGATCTCGGCATCGTTGTCATAGGACGCCGCGATGACGTCGATGACGTCCTCGAGGTCCTGATGACGTTTGGGTTCTCTTCCGCTCATGGCTGCTTTATGTGTAGCATGCGCAGTACGTCAACCGCGAAAACCGCGGTCAGGCGCCTAGCCAGCCGCGGTCCCGATACCATGCGACCGCATCGGTCAGCGACTCGCGGAGCGTCCGAATCGTGTAGCCGAGCTCGAGGCGTGCCTTGTCGTGCGAAACCACTTCGTTCGATACACTCGCGCGAAGCATATCGGCCGTGATGAACGGCTCTTTCCTGGTGACGGCGCTCCCGGCGAGCGCAAGCGGCAGCAAGACCCAGCCGACCCACAGTGGCAGCGCCCGCCTGGGCACCTTGGCGCCAGTGAGCTCTCCGTACAGAGAAACCATTTGCATGATCGGGATGACATCACCCGTGAGAAAGTAGCGCTCGCCGCGCCGGCCCTTCTCAGCAGCCGCAATCATGCCGTCCGCAACATCCCGAACGTCCACGTAGTCACTCAACAGCTCGAGCAGCACGGGCACTCGGCCGAAGTACATATCGATCAACGCGGCCCCGATCATCGAGGGCTCGTAGTCGTGAGGGCCGATCATCGAACCCGGGTTCACGATCACCGCATCGAGACCGCGCTCGCAGGCGTCGAGGACGATCGTTTCGCCGATCGCTTTCGAACGGTGGTATTCGCACTTCTCGTCGAGCGCGAGCGGCTTCTCCTCGGTCAATGGCTCATCGAGCGGCTCGCGCACGAGGGCATGATGAGAGCTGGTGTGCACCAACCGCAGGCCTCGGGAAAGGCACGCGTCGACGACTTTTCGGGTTCCGTCGACGTTGATCGTAAACATCATCGGATCTTTTTTGGGGCTGAGGTCGATCTTGGCGGCAAGGTGATACACGACGTCTACGCCGTCCGTCGCCCGGCCGACGTCTCCTTCGTCGAGCACCGAGCCCGACATGAACTCGATGTCGAGGCCAGCGAGCGACTCGGGCAAGCTCCCAGGCTCCAACACGCGTACCGTGTGGCCGCGCCCGACGAGATGTCGCACCAGGACGTTGCCAAGACGGCCGCCACCACCAGTTACGAGAGCTAACACGCCGCGGAGTGAAACATGGTTGGGCTAGCCCCTCAAGCCGACGCGTTCTTGTCGAACACTCGGCCGATCAGGTCTTTGGCTTCGCTTTGAATGGACGACAGGTGTTCGCGGCCCACGAAGCTTTCTGCATAGATCTTGTACACGTCTTCGGTGCCGGAAGGGCGAGCGGCGAACCAGCCGTTCTCTGTGGTGACTTTGAGCCCGCCAATTGGTGCATCGTTGTCGGGCGCTTTGGTGAGCACCTGCTGGATCGGCTCTCCGGCGAGCTGCGAGGCGTCGAGGTCTGACTCGCTCATCTCCTTGAGGGCAGCTTTCTGCTCGGGCGTCGCAGGCGCGTCGATGCGTTCGTAGACCGGCGCGCCAAACTGCCTGGTGAGACTCTGGTAACACTCACCCGGGTCCTGGCCGGTCGTTGCGGTGATCTCGGCGGCGAGGAGGTTCAAGAGGATGCCGTCCTTATCGGTCGTCCAAACGCTTCCATCCTTGCGAAGGAACGAAGCCCCCGCGCTCTCTTCTCCGCCAAACCCGTACGAGCCATCGAGCAACCCGTCTACGAACCACTTGAAGCCAACGGGCACCTCGGCGAGCCGGCGGCGCAGGTCTTTCGCGACGCGGTCGATCATCGCGCTGCTCACGAGTGTCTTCCCGACGGCGGCGCGCTCGTCCCAGCCGCGCTCGGTGAACAGATAGCTAATCGCAACGCTGAGATAGTGATTTGGGTTGAGGAGCCCCCAGCTACTGGTGACGATTCCGTGCCGATCGAAGTCCGTATCGTTCCCAAACGCGATGTCGTATTGGTTCCGAAGATCGACCAGGCGAGCCATCGCATACGGAGACGAGCAATCCATTCGGATCTTCCCGTCGCGATCGAGCGGCATGAACGAGAATGTTGGGTCGACGGCCTCATTGACGATGTCGAGCCGGAGTCCGTAGCGATCGGCGATGTGAGGCCAGTACTCGATGCCAGCCCCACCCATCGGATCGACGCCGATGCGAAGGCCCGCGTTCGAAATCGCCCTCATGTCGAGGACGGTATCGAGCCCTTCGACGTAGGGCGTGATGAAATCGTGAATGTGGGTCGTATCGGCGCGAAGGGCAGCGTCGTACACGATGCGCCGGACGTCTTTTAGACCGGCGGCCAACAGCTTATTCGCGCGGCGCTCGATCCACGTCGTGACTTCCGTGTCCGCGGGACCCCCGTTCGGCGGATTGTACTTGAAGCCACCATCTTCGGGCGGGTTGTGCGAGGGCGTCACGACGATGCCGTCAGCATCGCTCGCGTTGTTCCGGTTGTGCTCGAGAATGGCAAACGAAACGGCCGGCGTCGGTGTGAAATGCCCCTCCGGAGCCATACACGCTTCAACGCCGTTTGCGGCAAGAACCTCGAGTGCGGTTCTCGCGGCCGGTTCGGACAGCGCGTGCGTATCGACACCCACGTAGAGCGGGCCATCGATCCCCTCGGCCACGCGATAGTCACAAATCGCCTGCGTCGTCGCGAGGATATGTTCCTCGTTGAAGCTGAGGCGAAAGGACGACCCTCGGTGGCCGGACGTGCCGAAGCTCACGCGGTGGCTCGGCTCGTTGGGATCCGGCTTGCTGTCGTAGTACGCGGCGATAAGCTTGGCGACGTCGACGAGAATGTTCGACGGCGCAGGCTGACCAGCGAGCGGATGGGCGTTCATCGCCCGATCTGTAGCAGCCAACCGCGGGAGAGCTAGTTCCCGGCGCCCATCATCTGCTCGGCCAGGTAGCGCTCCTTGCCGATCGCCTCGACGAGGTGGAGCTGGGCTTCGAGCCAGTCGATGCCCTCTTCCTCCTGCTGGAGGATCATCTGGAGGAGCTCGCGGGTGCCATTGTCGCCCTTGTCGCCACACAGGGTGATGCCGGCGTTCAAGCGCTTCACGGCATCGTACTCGACCTCGAGGTCGAGGCGGTGTTGCTCGATCGCATCTTCGCCGACCTTGATGGGGAAGTAGCGCTGCATGTTGGGCACGCCTTCGAGAAACAGAATCCGCGCGATGACGATGTCCGCGTGCTTCATCTCCTCGAGCGACTCCTCGCGCTTTTTCGCGGCAAGCTTGATAAAGCCCCAGTCGTCACACATTTTCGAGTGAATGAAGTACTGGTTAATGGCGGTCAGCTCCGAGGTGAGCACCTCGTTGAGCACGTTGATGACTTCTTCGTGGCCCTTCATTAAGATTCCTTCGTGGGAGCATAGGGACCGCACATGCTCGTGGCAACGCACTGAGTGTGAAGTTGAAAGGCGTTATCAGCCGCGGCGTCAGCCCTGGGTGCCGGGTGCGTCGCTCGCGGTCGACCCGTCTTGGTGCAAGTCGATCAGCTGGTCGATGGCCGGCCTGCAACCCCCGCATGAGCTGCCTGCGCCGCAGGCCTTACGGACGTCGTTTCGGCTACGCGCGCCGTCGTGGACGCATCGGCGAATCGTGTGGTCGTTGACTGCGTGGCAGTGGCAAACGAGCATGCCCTCTTTATAGCTGCCAGATGTTGCAAATCAAATTCAATAGGTTGCCCCCCAAAAACCCTAATGATTTCAATGCGCCGATCTATTCCGCGGCTTGGTTCGGTTCGAGCGGCGAGAGCCCGGCATCGCGCAGCAACTCGAGGTCCGCATCGTGGTCCGGGTTGCCGGTCGTGAGGAGCTTGTCGCCAAAGAAGATGCTGTTCGCGCCCGCCATGAAGCAAAGCAGCTGCGCTTCGCGGCTGAGTGACGCCCGGCCGGCGGAAAGCCGCACCCGCGCGCCGGGCATCATGATGCGCGCAGTGGCGCACATGCGAACGAGTTCGAGCGAGTCCACAGGCTTCTGATCGTCGAGGGGGGTGCCGGGCACCGCCACCAGTGCATTGACCGGCACACTCTCGGGTTGGGGCGACAGGTTGGCGAGCGTCGTGAGCATGCCCACGCGGTCGTCGATGCTCTCCCCCATCCCGATGATGCCCCCCGCGCAGACGGAAATGCCCGCGGCCGCCACGCGCGCGATCGTGTCGAGGCGGTCCTTGTACGTGCGGGTCGTGACGATCTCCCCGTAGTACTCCTCGGAGGTATCGAGGTTGTGATTGTACGCGGTGAGCCCAGCATCCTTGAGCTCCTGGGTCTGCTCGTCGTCGAGCATCCCGAGCGTGACGCACGCTTCGAGCCCGAGCTCGCGAACCCCGCTCACCATCTTCAGCACCTGCTGAAATTGCCGGCTCCCCTTTTTCGGGCTCCGCCACGCCGCGCCCATGCAAAACCGGCTGGCACCGGCGTCCTTCGCCTCTTGCGCCTTGTCGAGCACGGCATCGACATCCATCAGACGCTCGGCCTCGACCCCCGTGTCATACTTGGAGCTCTGGGGGCAATAGGAACAGTCTTCTTGGCAGGCGCCGGTCTTGATCGACAACAGCGAGCAGAGTTGAACCGAGTCGCGCGGCTGCGTGGCGCGATGCACTTCCTGGGCCCGAAACAACAGATCGGTCAGGGGCAGATCGTGAAGCGCGCGCGCCTCTTCCTTGGTCCAGTCGTTGCGGACTTCGGTCATCTGGACGGTCTTAGCAGAGTGCCTTGAATACGCTAGATTGCCCGCGTAGGGTCCGGGCACCTTGACCGAGGGCATCGATTCATCCTTAGCCTCCGTGGCCGCTGTCACAACTGTAGAAGACGAAGGTTCGCCCTACATCGCCGCAGTCCCTCCGCTCACGTGGATGACCGGAGTGGCGGCCTTCACGGACCTCGTCATCAATCGCGTCTTGCTTCCATTGGGGATCGACGTCTGGTCGCACGACGCGCTCGTTGGACTCGACCGCTGGGGTGCCTTCGCGCGCAACCTGAGCGTCGTCAGCGCGTTGGTCGCACTGTCGTTTTGCCTCGCATCGTTCTCGTCTCGGAAGAGTGCACTTCCAATCTCCGCTCGCGCCGGGATCGCGAGCTTCGGATGGGTCTTGGTTCCAATCGTCGCCCTGATGACGTTCCTTCCCCGCAGTTACACCCGGGTGGAGCTCGTCCTCGCCGTGGCTGGCCTCGCACACGCATTGATCCTGCTCCTCATCCTCGCGGGGATTCATTGGCGCTCCACCCGCCCCACCGCCGTCGCACTGGTGTTGACACTGGTCGCGTCGTTTAGCGGCATCGTCTCGATGATCGTGAGCTTGGTCGGGGGGCGAATCTATTGGGCGCACACCGACCGGCTCTCGAACGCCTTCCGATGGTCCGGGGAGCTCGCGTATCTGGCAGTCCCCCTTGCAATCGGTCTCTCAGTCGCGATTCCGTGGCGCGAAGCGGCTGGTAAGGCGACGCTGGTGTTGTCGGGACTCGCAGCAGGCGTCGTAGCCATTGGGATGGCCGTGTGGAAGTACGCAGTCGGACAGGACCTGCCAGACCTCCTGTACGGCACCGTGCGAGTCGACTTCCTACCGGAGGACGACTTCATCCTCTACGCCATCCCACTCGGCATCGGCGCGGCGGTCACCGTGACGGCCATGCTGTCGAAGGATCCCGTGGACCGGCAAATGGGCGCCGCCCTGTTGCTGCTGCTCAGCGCGGGCTATGCGCCGCGCACCCCGAGCGC
>CALJYC010000002.1 GCA_937984275.1 uncultured bacterium
TACATCGCCGCGACGAGCGGGATGCCGATCAGGATGCCCATGATTGTCGTCCGCCTCGCGGAGCTCGGGACGAACACACTGCGAGCAAACATCACCAGCGCGAGAATGAATGCCGTAATCGTATCGGCGCCGACCTCCGGCCGGATGTCGAGGCCCATGCCGATGTACCCGACGCTTGCTAGAAAGATCCCCGTATACTCTACCGTGTGAGTTACCTTGACCGACAGCTCCCCGCGCCTGCAGATGAGCCACACGCCGATCAAGGGCAGGATCGCGGCTGCGTGGATCAGAAAACCGGGGTCGGTCAGCGTCTCCTCGATCGACCCAAATAGGACGCCCATGATGACGCGAAAGAGTAGGGCGGTGCCCCCGAGGATTGCGCCGATTAGGCCGAAGATCGCAACGCGCCGTTGAAGAAAGGCGCGCGCCTCGGGATTCGCGAAGTAGGTGCTGCTGCTCATGACTGCCCGCCCATGATGACTAACTTCTCAAGTTGTAGCCACTGCGCAGCAGCGCGCTCGCGACTCCGAGGAGCACCAAGAACGAGATGAGAACAACCCCGGCGCTCGCGACTGGTGAAACGTCGGCCACTCCGAGGAATCCGTATCGAAGACCGTTGACCATGTAGAGGAGGGGGTTCAAACGGCTGACCGTGTGCCAGGGTTCGGGCAGAAGGTCGATCGAGTAAAAGACACCGCCCAGGAAGGCCAATGGCAGCAGAACGAAGTTAGGAAAGATCGCGAGATGGTCGAACTTCTCCGCCCAGAGCGCGGCGACCATCCCCAACATGGCCAGCGTTGCCGTCACGAAGACGGCGAAGAAAACCGTCCAACCGATGTGGTGCAGCGGAAACCACGTGAACGTTAGGGCGACCAGGTATACGAGCGACCCCACGATCATGGCTCGGATCATGGCGGCCCCTACATAGGCCAAAAGCATCTCGAGTGCCCCGATGGGCGCGACCAGGATGTCGGTGATCGTTCCATTGATTTTCGACTGAAACAGGCTCGACGACGTATTCAAGAAGGAATCGCGAATCATCGTCATCATCACGAGGCCAGGCACGACGAACTGAATGTAAGGAACGCCCGAGATCTCGCGAAGGCGGGAGCCGAGCGCGACGCCAAACACCAAGAAGTAGAGGCTCGTCGTCACCAGTGGGCTCAGCACCGTTTGCAGCCACACCTTACTGAAGCGGCGAACCTCCTTGATGAAGAGCGTCTTGAGCGCGACTGTGCTCACGCCGCGTGCCTCCCGTCAGCTTTGCGGATGAGCTCCAAGTAGATGTCTTCGAGCGAGCGTCCAGCGTGCCGCTCCAGCAAACTTTCGCGGCTCTCCACCAACAAGAGCTCCCCCTTGTGTAGAATGCCGATTCGGTCGGCAAGCCGTTCCGCCTCTTCGATGTAGTGCGTCGTCAATACAATCGTGGTGCCCGCGGCGCGCAGATCCTGGACCTCCTGCCAAAGCTCGCGGCGCAGTTCCACGTCCACGCCAGCCGTCGGTTCATCGAGAAAGAGCAGCCGAGGCTCATGCACGAGCGACTTCGCGACCAAGAGTCGCCTCTTCATGCCGCCCGAGAGCGTGCGCGTGTAAGCGTCCCGTTTTTCGTCGAGCGCAAACGTCTTGAGCAAATCTTCGGCCCGTTCGCGATTGGGCTCGACTCCCATGAGCCCCATTTGAATCATCAGGCTTTCGAGCGGCGTGAAGAAAGGGTCGTAGTTGATCTCCTGCGGAACCAGCCCGACCAATCGGCGGGTCGTGCGAAAATCGCGCATCGTGTCGAAGCCGAGCACCTCGATGCTGCCTTGGCTCTGCTTCGCAAGCCCTGTGATGCAGTGGATCAGGGTCGACTTCCCGGCGCCGTTCGGGCCGAGCAGCGCAAAGATCTCCCCCTCGTAGACCTCGAGTGATAGATCCTGGAGCGCCGTGAACTTCCCGTAGCGCTTCGTGACGTGGCGGCAGCGGAGCACCGGCGGCTTCATTGCGCCCGACTATAGTGACCTAAGCAGCGATCGCCAGGTTATCCGGGCGTATGACGCAGATGGAACGACTTAGGCCGCGTAAGCTGTGCATAGCCGAGCGTCGACAAGCTGCATCCGCGCCCCGAGTCCTTCACGCCAACCCACGCGAGCTCCGGGTCGAGGTAGTCGCATCGGTTCATGAACCAGGTTCCGTTCTCGACGCCTGTGCCGATCTGCTGCGCGTGTTCGAGATCGCGCGTCCAGACCGAGGCCGTGAGCCCGTAGGGGCTGTCGTTCATCATTGCGATCGCCTCGGCGTCATCTTGCACCTTCATGATGCCGACCGCGGGGCCGAAGGTCTCCTCGCTCATGATCCGCATCGAGTGATCGACATCGATGAGGGCTTGCGGCCCCATGTAGGGTAAGCCGCGTTTCACCGCTTCAAAATGGTTGGGGTCGAGGAGCGTGCGGCCGCCGGCCGCGACCGCTTCGTCGATCTGCGCCTGGATACCTTCGGCGTTGCGAATGCGGACAACCGGGCCAATCGTCGTTGACGAATCGCGAGGGTCTCCGAGGACCAGCTCGTTGGCGATCGAGACGAATGCTTCGAGGAAGGAGTCGTAGACCTCGCGATGCACATAGATCCGCTCGACGCCGCAGCAAGATTGTCCGGCGTTGTAGAACGAGCCATCGACCAGGTTTGCCGCCGTGCGTGCGACGTCCGCGTCGGCGCACACGTACGCCGGGTCTTTTCCGCCGAGCTCCAAAGCGGCCCCGATGAAGCGCTTGGACGCGGCTCGCTGAATGGCGTATCCACCTTCCACTGACCCGGTGAACGCTACGAATGCAATGCGTGAATCGCCGATGACGTCCGCGACCCCGTCGTGGTTGAGATACAGGACTTGAAGCACGCCATCGGGCAGACCGGCTTCCTTCGCGGCACGGCCGATTCGTTCTGCGACCAGGGGCGTCTGCTCTGAGTGCTTGAGCACCACGGTGTTGCCGGCGACGAGCGCGGGCACGAGTGCGTTCACTGCCGTGAGCCAGGGGTAGTTCCAGGGCGCGACCACGAAAACAACGCCGAGAGGTTCACGCCGGATAAATCTGGTGAAGCCGTCGCGCCCCTCGAGCTCGATGTCAGCCAGCGCTTCGGGCGCCAGATCGATCATCGTCCGTCCACGAAGCAGCCAGCCGCCGGCTTCGCCTCCGCCATCGCGGATCGGTCGCCCCATCTGCATGGTGAGCTCTTGCGCAACCGCATCGGTGTCATGCACGGCTAGCTCGACGAAGCGCCGGACCATGGTGCAACGCTCGTCGAGCGCGATCTGCCGCCATGATTCAGAGGCGGCGCTGGCCGCGGCCAGAGTGCGCTCAACTTCATCCGGCCCGTCGAGCGAGCGCTCGAAGACGGTGCTTCCGTCTACAGGAGAGATCGTTTTAAAGCTCCCAGTCATGAGAGGTAGCGTTTCTCAGCACTCGACCGGCGTCAATCCGGGCTTGCATCTTGCCGCTCCTCAGGGCACGACGGGCGAATGGCGACGCCAAAACTCGATGGCAAGGTACTGATCACGGGAGCCAGCGGCTTCATTGGGAGCCGGCTGCGCGACGTGCTTCTGGCGTCGGGCAGCGACGTGGTGGCGATTCGTCGACCGGGTTCGCCGCCCTCCAAGGCAGGCCGCTCGGTGCAGGCTGACTATGCAGACGTCGCCGAGCTCGAGCGCGTGGTCGCCACGGAGAAGCCCGACTACGTCTTGCACGTGGCGGGCGTCACGAAAGGCACCTCGTACGAGGACTTCCGGCTCGGCAACGTCATGCCCACCCGCAACCTGCTCGGTGCGCTTCATCGGCAGCATCCCGATGCCAAGCGCTTCGTTTTGGTCTCGTCTCTGACGTCGTACGGGCCGTCGGCGACGTCGGCTCCTCATCGCGAAGCGGATCCCCGTCGCCCCATCGAGTACTACGGCCGAAGCAAGCTCGAAGCAGAGGAAGTCGTCGAAGAAGAGTCGGGCGGCATCCCGTGGACGATTTTGCGTCCGTCCGGCGTCTACGGCCCAGGCGATGTCGACTACTTCAACTTGTTCAAGAGCGCGATGCGAGGTTGGAACGTGTTCTTTGGCAATCGCGATCGATGCATGTCGATCATCTACGTGGATGATTGCGTTCGAGGCACGCTCATGGCAGCGCAGCACGAGAACAGCGTCGGCAAAGGATACTTCCTGACGAACGACGAGCATGTCACCTGGGAGCAGTTCCAGTCCGAGGTCCTGCAAGTCGTCGACCGACGGGTTCGGACGCTCGACCTACCCGAGCAATTGGTGTCGATCGCGGCCCTCGGAGGTGAGCTGGCGTCACGGATCGACAGGAAGCCGAGGCTCCTCAATCTACAAAAGGCGAAGATGGGCGCGCAACAGGCCTGGACCTGTGTGGGCGCCGCGGCGCGCACCGACTTTGGTTTCTCGGCGGACGTCGACCTCGTCGAGGGCATCCGCCGCACGCACGACTGGTACCTAGCGAACGACTGGTACTAGCCCATCCACCCGAAAGGTCGGGTTTCCGTCCGCTCACTCCGCGGCTTGGCTCGTCGCCTCGGTCGCTTCCGGTGACAGCTTCGCCAGTAGGCGCTGTCCCGTCGTCGTGATCTGATCGTGAAGGTAGCGCGCTTTCGGCTCCGCACGCTCGAGGTGCCGTTCGAGGACCTCGGCTCGATCGGGATGCTTTTGCGCCTGCGCCAATAGGAGCTCGGCGATCGTCGTTTCGCCCAGAAGCTGGATCAATCTCTCCGCGTGCAGCATCGCATAGGCGAAGTCGCGCTTCGGGTCCCAGTTCTTCGTGAGCTCATCAGACCACTCGCCTATCGGCTTGGCGCGCAGGCCCTTCACCTTGTCGCCTGCCGTCTTCAAGACGAGGTGTTGCTGAGCGCTAAATGATAGCGCTTGGAGCTGCGCGACCCGCCGTTCGAGAGGGTTGCGGCTCGAAAGCGACCGCCAACGCGCCTGCGCCATCCGGCGCACGAACGCCTGTGGGTTCGCGATGATCCCACCGAGTGTATCCTTCATTGACATGAGCGCCTGAATCTGACTCGTGCCCTCATAGATCGGCATCACCAGCGCATCGCGAAGGAGCTTCTCCGGAAGGTACTCGGTGCTGTAGCCGTTGCCGCCGTGAATCTGAAGCGAGGTTCTCGCGTGCTCGACGGCCTTCTCCGCGGCGAAGTACTTGAGGAGCGGCGTAATGCGGCGCGCCTTCTTCTGATGCGACTTCATCTGTCGCTCCATCCGCTTCTGCTCGTCTTCGTCGAGGTCGCCGTAGCGAACCGACAAAGCCAGCTTTTGAGCCATTTCCTCGTGGAAGCATGCGGTGACCGCCATGGCGCGAATGCCTTGAATCTCGGTCTGCATGGTTTCGAGGTACTCGGCGATCATCTCGTGGCGATCGATCGTCTTGCCCATCGAGCCACGCTCGGAGGCGTACTCGACGGCGGCGTGGTAGGCCGACTCGCTGAGGCCGAGGCACTCGAAGCCGACACCTAGTCGCGCATTGTTCATCAGGGTGAGCATGTACTTGAAGCCCTCACCCCGTTGGCCGACGAGCTCCGCGGGCGCCTTGTCGAAAACGAGTCCGCAGGTTGCCGAACCGTGATGACCGAGCTTCTCCTCGACGCGGCTCAGCTGCACGATGCGCGTGCGGTTGCCCTCGGCGTCGTCTTCGTAGGTCGGAACCAGGAACATCGACAGCCCATTGAGGCCGCTCATAGGATCGCTGGGGTCGGCGTCCTCGGTCCGCGCGATGACGAAGTGATACTTGCCGTGGCCAGACGTGATGAAGATCTTTTCGCCGGTTACGTGCCAGTTGCCGTCGGCGTCCTGCTCGCCGACCGCTCGAAGCGCAGCCATGTCGGACCCCGCGTCGGGCTCGGTGATGTCCATGCAGCCCCAGGCTTCGCCCGAGGCGATTTCTTCGATCATCTTCTTCCAGCGCGTTTTATCGATGTGGCCGGTTGCTGGATCGATCGCGGAACTCCCCTCCAGAGCCGAAAACACAAGTGCGGCCATCGCCATGCCCGCGTGGAAGCCGTGGTGTGCCATCGTCGACACGTCGGCCCGTGCCATGAGCTCACTGTTCATGAAGTACACCATCATGGGCGCGTTCATTCCGCCGAACTCGCGCGGAAGCGGAAGACCGTGAAGGTCGAGCTCCTTGATCTTGTCGAAGATCCCGGCGAGCCGCTCGGGGAAAACCACCTCCCCATCGATGAATTCGACGCCTTTCTCGTCGATTTCCTTCTCGTAAGGCTTGATCTCCTCTGCCGTGAACTGCCCGAACATCTCCATGATGTCCCGGTAAAAGTCGACGGCCTCTTGAGTGGTGCTGAAGCCTTCGCCATCCGCATCCGCGAAGTCGTGC
>CALJYC010000003.1 GCA_937984275.1 uncultured bacterium
TGGGGGCCATCGTTGACGACGGCTGGCTTGTCGACGAGGCTGACTAGCCGCTCGGCAAGCGTCCGTGTCGTGGTCGCGACGCCGCTCGCGATGTTGATCGTGCGCCCGTCGAGCGCGCCCTCGAATGCCGCAAGGTTCGCCCGGACCGAGTCGCGGACGTACACGTAGTCGCGAACACAGCCGTCGTCTCCCTCCTTTGTGCGGGCGTTGACCTGAATCGGCTCACCGCGAAGCAATCGCTGGAGGAAAATCGAGACGACACCGGCTTCGCCGTGCGGGTCCTGACGCGGCCCGTAGACGTTGGCGTACCGAAGGATTGTGTAGCGCAACCCTGAGGACTGGCCGAAAGCCCGTAGGTAGAGCTCGAAGCTGGCCTTGCTGCAGGCGTAGGGGCTCAGCGGCAACGCGGGCCAATCTTCGCCGGCGACTTGCCCCTCGGGAACCTCACCGTACAGCGCTCCCCCGGTGCTGGAGAAGATCAATCGGCTACCGCACTCGAGCGCCACGTTGGCAACATTCAGAGAGCCCAGCACATTGACGTCAGCATCGAGAAGCGGCTCGCGCACGCTGACGGTGACGCTTGCTTGGGCCGCGTGATGGCTGATCGCGTCTGGGTTGAAGTGGAGCGCGAGTTCCCGAAGCACGTGTTTGTTTCGGATGTCGATTGGGTGAAAATCGGCATTGGGCGGCAGGTTCTCCGTCCGACCATTGCTCAGATCGTCGACGACCAGAACCTGGTGCCCCGCCTCGATGGCCGCCTCGGCGACATGGCTCCCGATGAAGCCTGCGCCTCCAGTCACTAGAATCTTCACGCGCTCTCCATGGGTTTGGGTTCTCGAAACGATTGGCTGGCGCGCGGGGGTGGCTCGCTATCCATGCCGTCGTCCGCGTACTCCGGAACCAGCTGCGTCAGGGCCCGACGTATTGCCTCGGCGTTGGCGATCCTACAGAGCTCACCGAACGTTTCGAAGTGGGCGCGAAGCCCGGGCAGGTGCGGTGAGGCGTAGGTGCCGGTGAAGATCTTCGGGTGAGCCGTTCGATGGATGCCTTCGCTCATGGTCGACAGCTCCTCGAATAGCTTTTCCCCGGGCCGGATGCCCGTGAACCGAACCTCGATGTCCTTGTCGGGCTCGAGCCCGCTCAACCGGATCAAGTCATGGGCCAGGTCGATGATGCGAACCGGTTGGCCCATGTCCAAAATGAAGGTCTCGCCGCCTTGGCTCAACGCAGCCGCCTGGGTGACCAGCTGCACGGCTTCCGGAATCGTCATGAAGTAACGGGTCATGTCGGGATGCGTGACCGTGATCGGTCCGCCGTTCTGAATCTGCCGACGGAAGATCGGAATGACGCTCCCCGCGGAGCCAAGCACGTTGCCAAAGCGCACGGTGGCGAAGTGAGTGGCGCTGTTGTCCGAAAGCGCCTGAACGTAGAGTTCCGCCGCTCGTTTGGTCGCCCCCATCACCGACGTCGGGTTCACCGCCTTGTCGGTCGAGATCATGACGAAGCGCTCGACCGCGAAATCGTCGGCGAGGTCGGCTACGATTTGGGTACCGAGAACGTTGTTTTTCACGGCCTCGGCTGCATTCCATTCCATCATGGGCACGTGTTTGTGAGCCGCTGCGTGAAAGACGATCATGGGCCGCTGCTCGCGAAACACCTGTGTGATTCGCGGCACATCGGTGATGTCCGCGACGCACGGGACGAACTCGAGCCCTGAAAATCGGTTGCAGAGCTCCGAGTGAATCTCGAACAGACTGTTTTCGGCCCGCTCGACCAGCACGAGACGGGAAGGGCCGTACGCTGCAACCTGGCGGCAGAGCTCGGAGCCGATACTCCCGCCCGCTCCCGTCACCATGACTGGCTGCCCCCGAACGACACCGGCAACCGCATCGGCGTTTAGCTTCACCTGCTCGCGCCGCAGGAGGTCCTCGATGGCGATCTCGCGAATGCGGGAGAGGTTCACACGCCCACCGACGATCTCGTACGCGCCAGGAACGATCTTCACGGTGAGACCCGCTTCTTTGCAGCTCTCGGTAATGCGCCGGATCGCCGAGCCCGGCGCGTTCGAAACCGTGATGAGCGCCTGCTTCGCCTGATGCCGCTGAGCGAGGCGCCGCAGATCTCTCGTCGTGCCCATGACCTTGATCCCATGAATTACGGCACCTTGTTTCACGGGGTCGTCATCGACGAACGCGACCGGCAGGATGCCGAGGTCGGGACGGCGCGCAATCTCCTGGGCGATCAGGACGCCGCCCTGGCCCGCACCGACGAGCAGCGTCAGCTTGGGGGGCGCTTCTTCGCGCGTGTGTTGCTTGGACGCCACCCGCTCGCCGAGCATCCGTCGAAGGGCTCGGACCCCTGTGAGCCCAAGAAACGCCAATACGAAGTCCCCAAGCAGCACTCCGAGCGGAACGATGGCGTAACGCGCGAGCGGGAAACGGTCGAGCAAGACGGGGCTCAGGAACCGAAGCGAGACCAACAAAGCCGTTGCGGACGTAATCGCAACGAAGATCCGAACGGCGTCCCGCAGGCTGATATAGCGCCACGAAAAGCGAGTGATCCCGAACGCGGACAGGAACGCGTACTGCAACAGCACAACGTACGGAAGCACGATGACCAGCTGCCGAAACATCACCGCGGGCACACTCCAGTCGAAGCGGACCAGCATCGCCAAAAAGAAAGCGAGCATCAGGACGCTGATGTCGATCAAGAATTGGGAGGTGCGCGTCTTGAG
>CALJYC010000004.1 GCA_937984275.1 uncultured bacterium
GCGATGGTCGCCCTTGCCGAACGGCACAATCTCGTCGTCTTCAGCGACGAGATCTACGACGGCATGGTGTACGACGAGGCCGAGTTCGTCCCGGTTGCGCCTCTGGTGAAACATACGCTGTGCGGTACGTTCAGCGGCTTGTCCAAGGTCTACCGTGCCTGTGGATTCCGCGTTGGCTGGGTGGCGTTCAGCGGCACCAATGAGCTCGCAAAGGATTACCTGAATGGTCTCGATCTACTGGCGTCGCTACGCTTGTGCAGCAACGTGCCAGGACAGTGGGGCGTGCAGACGGCACTGGGCGGTTACCAGAGCCTGAAGAAGCTGGTTCGTCCCGGCGGGCGTCTTTACGAGTCTCGCCAAGCCGTGATTGGAGGCGTCGAAGCCAGCGAGTACCTGAACCTGGTTGCGCCCGGTGGCTCGATGTATGCCTTCGTCGGCGTCGACACGGACAAGCTGCCCGGGTTCGACGACCAGGACTTTGCAATGGAGTTGCTCGAGACGCAGCACGTGCTCATAGCGCCAGGCTCCAGCTTCAACGTTGACTACCGCAACTATTTCCGCATCACGCTCTTGCCACGAGCGAAGGTCATCGACGACGTGTTCCAACGGATAGAGAAGGTCCTGGAAGGCCAATAGAAAGAGGTCCGACCCGACGGCGCCCGGGCGTGGGGTTGCCCGATCAAACTGTCTGCTGGACAAGGGGTGACTGGGTTGCTCTCATCGGGCATCGACTTCAATATGGGAGCTCGGTTGCATGGCATCTTGGAAAGACAGCATCGTAGTCCACGCAAGCACGGAAAGAGTGTTCGCGTATGTGGACGAGCCGATGAACTTGCCCATTTGGCTGCCATCCATCGTTGCAGTTCACGACGTGATCGGGACAGGTGCCGGGCAGCAGTTCGAGTGGACCTCCAAAATGGCCGGCCTTGTCCTCCATGGGCAGAGTACGGTCGTCGAGCATGCTCCCAACAAATGCGGCGTACATCAGACCATCGGAATGGTCCGCAGTACTTTTGGGTATGCCGTCGAACCCCATGAGAAGGGCACGAGACTGACCCTCAAAGTCGAGTACAGCATCCCGGTTCCCGTGGTTGGCAGGCTAGCGGAGCACGTCCTCCTCAGGCGGAACGTGCGCGAGCTCGAGGTGGGGCTTGCCACTATCAAAGAGGTGCTGGAAAGCTAGAAGAACGCGAACGCCGCCCCGACCATCACCAGAGTGAGCCCAAAGTAGGTGAGAGGAAAGATCCACCGACAATGGCGATCGACGCGATCGCCGGCTTCGGACCTTCCTTGCCCATCGAGCGCGCCGACCACCAGGTTGATCACGACCGTGGCGCACATGATGAGGAAGCTGAGGTTCAAAAAGCCGTGCATCAAAGTCATGTAGGAGATGTGGGGCAGGATCTCGCTCACCACGATCTGGTACGCGACGGCGGTCAGGATCCCGATGAACGAGATGGCAAGCCGATCCCCCAACGAGGATCGCTCCATCCAGAACACCGACCAGGAGAGCATCACGATCAAGGCGAGAGGGAACACGACCAAGCGCACCATGAAGAAGGACTCTCGTTGCACATCCATGCTCACGACGAACGCCGATGCGACGCCCCGCCGTCCGGCATAGGATGCTTGGCGATCTCGGGTCGACGTACTGACGCCTGTGAGGGTCCATTGAGGCGTGCGGCCCCGGTCATCGGACGGGCTGGCAGTTTCCGATTCCGCCCGAAGCACGACCTCGGCATTGTCGGCACCCAGCACTTCGAACGTGGCGTCCAATCGATGGCGATCGAACGGGTATCGCCTCAAGTTGAGATCCGCCTCCGCAGCCGCGTTCACCGTCTCCACCAAGGTCAGGGTACCGTCGGGTTGCACCCGGAGAATGACTCCGTGCTTCTCAAACAGCCCGGACTCGTTGACGAGCACAACCTGGGGAAACCAGGCGGGAGAGAGCTCATTGAACTGGTAGGCGCCCTGATAGATCTTTTCATCAACCCCCGCCTCCGCAGGATCAAAGGCCTGTCGTTCGTCATGCCAGGTGAGCTTAAGAACACCGTCGAACTCGAACGTCTCCGCCTCGTCGTCGATGTCATTGATGTCACGAACCTGAAAGCTCGCCCGAACTACGACGGGGCCATCGTCCTTTGGAGGACCTAGGAGAAAGGGCTCTGTGTCCGGCTGTGCCGTGGCGATCTGCACGCTGCCCACAGAGGCCACCGCCAGCACCGCGACCATCCCAATGACCTTCTCCATTCCTGCTGCACCTCCGAGCTCAGCTCGGGCTTATGGTCTGTCGACGGGCTAGCACAGCCGGGACCACCGACCGCATTTCATTTAGACACAGCTGTGCCGGGAAAGGAAGGCGGCTCTGGCGAGCCTCCTCATGGCGATCTGGCGCACAGGATCGGCGGCAAGGTTCGCCCGAGATACCGTAGCGATTGCTGGAGCCCCAGGACTCGGAAGGCTGTGATCAAACCCGCACCCTGCACGATGGGCTGACCGCAGGTCACCGTGTCCTGCCCCGTGAGCCAGAGACCTTCGATGGGCGTGCGGGCGTCGAGTCGTTCGACCAGCTTCCAGTCGGTGAAGCGCTCAGGACTGTGATCGAGTCCCACTGCGCCGCCCTCATTCGCGCCCAGGTAGTGCGCGATCGAAAGTGGGGTGGAGACGTCGACGAGCTCGATCTTTCCTTCGAGCTGTGGGTAGAAGCGCAGCATCAGGGCGACCAAGCGCTCTCCCCATTCGCGTTTGAACGTCTTGTACTCGTCCCCACGACGGCGCGTTTGTAGGTGCGCGTACTTCGCAAACCAGGCGTGCTCGGCCATGCAGAGAATCTGGCAGGTCGTCTTCCCGCCGTAGGTCTCCGCACCCTCGCGGTCCTTGATCGACGGAAACGTCACCATGATCATCGGATCGCATTCCGGGTCGGTAGGACTGGCCATGAAGTCGTTGATGGCGCCAAACATGTCGCCATCCTCGCGGGTCGGGTGGTACCAGAGATTGGCGCAGCTGAGCCCGAGCTCTTCGGCGGTCCCGCGCAGGCCGATATTGGCCATGATGAAGCCGCAGGAGTTGCCGATGGGTAGCCGACGGGGAATCTCGAAGCGTTCGGTCACATGCTCCGGCACGAGCTTTCCGAACGTGTTGTGGTAGCCAACGCTCGAAACCACACGCTTGCACGGGACCACCGCTCCGTCGGCCAACCGCACACCCGCCGTCCGCTCACTCTCCGGGTCCACGAGGATCTCCTCGACTGCAGCCCGTACGAGAACGCGCCCACCGGCCCCTGTAATCACGGGCACGAGGCACTTCGCGAGCTCTTGCGACCCGCCCACCGGGTAGGCTCCTCCCTCGATCGACAGTCCGCGCGCGATGCAAGCGCCTAGCAGGAAGCTTACCCGGTCGGGCGGTGCGCCGCTGTCCATCCAAGGTCCGGCCAGCAGTCCGGCCAGCAAGGGTTCATCCGTAATCTCTTCGAGCACCTCCCGGAGACTGCGGCCGGCGTAGCGCTGCCAGATCTCGCCTAGGACGAAGCGATGCCAGGGTTTCTGGAGCCAAGTCGGGAAGGCCTTCGACATCACGAACAGCGGAAAGCGCTTTAGCACCTGCTCCGAGATGCGAAGGTACTCGTCGATCTCTTCGCGCCGGTCGGGAAAGCGTGCGTACAGGTCGGGGAGGTGTGCCTCGTCGTGCTTTATGGCGAACGGCGGCTCGTTTCCGAGCGCAATGCGGTCGAAGGTGCCATCGGGTTCACCGATGCGTTCGAAGCGCAGGGGCATCTCGTCGCCGCCGGTAGCGAGCCACATCAGAAGTCCGGAGTAGGGCACCAGGTAGTGAAGCCCCGAATCGAAGTGCAGCCCTCCCTTGAGTTGGAACATGTGCGAGCCACCGCCAGCCACGTAGTGCTGCTCGAGCACGAGCACGCGCTGACCCATCCGGGAGAGAACCGCTGCACAGCTGAGCCCGCTCATGCCGCTGCCGATCACGACCGTATCGATGGACTCGGGTATCTTGTCTGGCCGGTAGCGGTCGGCGCAGATTCCACGAAGCATCTTTTCACTCATCTGCATCTCCCGCCCTCGGATAGCCGGACCTTCCGTCCCTGGCAATCACGATACGGGGACGAGGTTTCGCCAAATCGACCGCGGGTGAACGAGTCGTTCCACCAAAGCTACTTCCGATATCGAACGATGTATCCCATCATTAGCGCGACCAGCTCATCGGCGATTTCTTCGTCGTCGAGCGGTTGCTCGGGATCGGTGACGATGCGGATGAAGAATCCGGTGATTGCGCTCGACAATACGTAGGTCAATCGGCGGGCTTGGTCTTCGGTTTGCACCAAGTCGTGCGCGCGGAAGAATTGTTCGGAAATGACGTAGAGGTTCTTCATGAGGTTGCGCAACATCATGCCGTCGTAGACGCCGGGGATCTTTCCGACCATTGTGCTTAGAACCTCTTTGTTGGCCATCGTGAAAGAGACCGCCATGCCGACGATGTCGGTGATCGCCTCTCGCACGGTCGCGTAGCTCGACATCGACACGTTGGCCGCGATGGCTTCAAAGATGGCGCCGATGCGCGTGTCGACGTATGTCGAAAAGACTTCGTCCTTGTCGGCGAAGTAGGCGTAGACGGTGCCCACACTCACGCCCGCCTCACGCGCGATCTTCACGGTCGATGCGTTGGAATAGCCCTCCGCGACCAAGACTCGGATCGCCCCATCCAAGATCGCGTCGTACGTGGCCTTTGCCCGCTCCTGTTGGGGCTTACGACACGCATTGCGAGTCGATTTATGAGCAGTTTCCAAGGCTTTTGCGCCCCATTTTCAGAACATGAAACTTTTTCATTTTGTTTTCGCTCGCCTGAGTATACAACAGCCAAATATGAAACTTTTTCATATTTAGGGTTTTGGAGACGAAATGCAGGAAGTACAGGCGATCGATCCAGGCTTTGCCGCCCGGCGGGTGAAGCGACCCAACCCGATGCAAAAATGGGATGAGGAGACTCAGGCGAACATCCGGAAGGACTTCGACGCGCTTCTTCGAGAGCTGGTCGCGGAGCACAAGGATGCCCAGTCCAAGCAGCTAGACAACCAGTACGCCTCCGATGCCTACGAGAAGTTCAAGGCGGACGAGAAGCGCGGTAGAGAGCTCCTGAAGTCTCACTTTGGCCCTGTCTCGTTTGTGAAGGGTTCGTTCCTGCTCGGGCGATCGAGGTTCGCTCTTTTCTGCCTGGGCCACGAAGTGCTGCACGGGTCCTACACATCCCATCCAGACCCGATGTTTACGGGGCGCGTTGGTTGGGAAATGCCGCTCTTCATTTTGGACAAACACTGGGAGTACGGACACAACCGTTTTCATCACAAGACCCCCGGCGTTTTTGGACTCGACCCGGAATCGAGTCCGACGAATCAGCGCGGGAGCAACGACTTCTACGCGGAAAAGGGAGATCGGATCGCCCGACCGATCAGCATGCTCATCTTGGCCTTCCACACACTCTTCTTCATTGGAATCGTCGAAGCCAAGAAGGTCGCCGAAGTCGACGAGAACGCTTGGAAAGATCTGTTCGAGACAATCAAGAAGCTCGCGAAAACGGAGTTTGTCTCGATGCCCATGCAGGCCGGCCTCAATGCGCCTCGCGTATTCGCCGGCAACGCATTTTCGTTTTTCTTCGCCGAGGTGATCAGCGGCATTCTCGGTCGATCGACGCATATTCGAGACGACAGCGTCTGCCTTCACATCAACGAGTACGACCCTTCCAATAGAGCTCACTTCTACATCAACTCCCTGCTCAACGCGGGCAACATCGACTACCCATTCGACCGCGCGTACATCGGCGGCTTCGACAAACATATCGAGCACCATCTCTTCCCGTTCTTGTCGAGCCGCAAACTCGATGAAGCGAGCGAGCGAGTCAGAGCCTTGTGCGAGAAATACGACCTTCCCTACAAGGAAGGGTCGCTCGGAAGAATCATGCTCGAAGCGATCAAGCTCGACCTCAAAACGCTTTTTGCCGCGTGAACTTCTGATTTCGGAGTACGTGATGGCACTGCCCAAATATGTTCGCCCACAGAAGCACAACAGCTGGTTCAATGTGCTGCCGGTTCGCGACTTCAAGAGACTGAAATCGAGCCGGGTCTCATTTCTCGATTCGTTTGTGACCGTGGAAGCCTCGGGCGGCGAGCCTGGATACGCCGTTCGCTACGAAGGTGTTCATCCCATGCATGTCACCGTGCAATTCGGATTCATTTGCGTCTGGTTTGGCGATGACTTGGACAAGCCCGGCTGGCCCTTCCCTACGCTTTTCGCTCGCTCTTTTGGCCACGACTTCGTGGTCACCAAGCCAAGGCTCTTCAAGAATACGAATCTGCTGGACCTCATCGAGAACAATGGAGACCAGATTCATTTCAAAACGGTTCATCAGTGGCTCTCTGTGAACATCTGCGACCACGAATACACCGATCGTGTCTTCCGATTGCAGATGAGCGGGGAAATTCAGTACGCGCGAAGTGCCGACAGCGCCGTGAAGAGAAAACTCGCCAGCTTTCTTCCTACGTCCACCTACAGTCAGGACCTAGCGTTTCACGGACCGGGCTTCGGCGCTGGTCAAGTCGAGACGGACGCGGGTCTAAAAGCAAATCTTGTGCTCGCGTTTACCCCCGTTGGCGAACACGATCTCAAATTGCATCTCGCTGCGAGCGTCGATGACACATCGATGCCTCTGTGGTTGCGAACACTTTTTCGGCTCATCCCCTTCGTCTCGCTACACGATCTGCTTTCCTGGGGCGTCGCCAAAGCCGGCATCGACGATACGGATGGCGACTACAGGATTTGGCGCCACAAGAAATCGCTCAAAGATCCGAAGCTCCTACCAGGCGAAGCGGACATCATTCGGATCCGCCGGTGGATGAGCCAATACTATCTGAAGGATTTCGAACAGCCAGCGCAAACCATCAAGCCCGGCGAACAGAAACGATGGACGTTGCTCGGCCGCAAGAAGGAAATCAGCGCGGGGAAGATCTACCCGTTCACCGTGTCTGGAGAAGAGGTCGTCGCGTACAAGACATCCGCTGGAGAGCTACGTGTCTTCGAAGCGCATTGCCCACACCAGGGCGCGCATTTGGGTCACGGGGGGAAGTTGAAAGACGACTGCATTGCCTGCCCCTTTCACCTCTTCTATTTCAATCCCAAGGGTGAGTTCGTCGGCACATCCACAAAGGG
>CALJYC010000005.1 GCA_937984275.1 uncultured bacterium
CAAATGCGCGCGGCCAGCCCGCAGGGCAACGACGTCCACTGAGTTGGAGTGACTCATGTCCACATCAACCGAACAAATCGATGACATTCTCAAGAAGGGCTACGACGCCGGTTTCATCACCGACATCGAGCAGGAGTACGCACCCCCCGGCTTGAGCGAAGAGATCGTCGCCTTCATCTCGAAGAAGAAGGAGGAGCCCGAGTGGCTTCTAGAGTGGCGGCTCAAGGCGTACCGGCGATGGCTCGAGATGAAGGAACCGACCTGGGCCAAGGTCAGCTACCCGAAGATCAACTATCAAGACATCTGTTACTACGCCGCGCCCAAGACGAACGAGGACGCGCCGAAGAGCCTCGACGAAGTCGATCCACAGCTCCTCGAGACCTATGAGAAGCTCGGAATTCCACTGCACGAGCGCGAGATCCTTGCCGGCGTTGCGGTCGATGCCGTGTTCGACAGTGTGTCGGTCGCCACAACCTTTCGCGACAAGCTCTCCGAGGTCGGCGTCATCTTCATGTCGTTCTCCGAGGCGGTGCACAATCACCCCGAGCTGATCAAGAAGTACCTCGGCTCGGTCGTGCCGGTCTCCGACAACTTTTACGCTGCACTCAACAGCGCGGTCTTCAGCGACGGCTCGTTTGTCTACATTCCAAAGGGTGTGCGCTGCCCGATGGAGCTGTCGACGTACTTTCGGATCAACGCTGCGAACACCGGCCAGTTCGAGCGGACGCTCATCATCGCCGACGAGGGGAGCTACGTGAGCTACCTTGAGGGTTGTACCGCGCCGATGCGTGACGAGAACCAACTTCATGCGGCGGTGGTCGAGCTGGTCGCCCACAAGGACGCCCAGATCAAATACTCGACCGTGCAGAACTGGTATCCGGGCGACGAAAACGGGAAGGGCGGCATCTTCAACTTCGTCACCAAGCGCGGCCTCTGCGAAGGCGAGCGTTCAAAGATCAGCTGGACCCAAGTCGAGACGGGCTCGGCGATCACCTGGAAGTACCCGAGTTGCATCCTCAAGGGGGACGACTCGATCGGGGAGTTCTATTCGGTGGCGCTGAGCAACCACCGTCAACAGGCCGATACGGGGACTAAGATGATCCACCTCGGCAAGAACACGAAGTCCACCATAATTTCCAAGGGGATCAGCGCCGGGCACGGGCAACAGACCTATCGCGGTGGCGTGAAGATCTCCCGCGGTGCGAGCAACGCCCGCAACTACACTCAGTGCGATTCGCTGTTGATCGGCGACAAGTGCGGCGCCCACACGGTTCCCTATGTCGACGTGCGCAACAGCTCTTCGAAGCTCGAGCACGAGGCGACAACCTCGCGCATCGGGGAAGACCAGCTTTTCTATTGCAGGCAGCGGGGCCTGTCCGAAGAGGACGCGGTGAGCCTGATCGTCAACGGCTTTGCCAAGCAAGTGTTGAAGGAGCTGCCAATGGAATTCGCAGTCGAGGCGCAGAAGCTCCTCGGCGTTAGCTTGGAAGGAGCAGTCGGCTGATGTTGAAGATTGAGGATCTGCATGTCGAGGTAGATGGCAAGCCCATTCTCAAGGGGATCAACCTCGAGGTGAAGGCGGGGCAAGTGCACGCCATCATGGGGCCGAATGGTTCCGGCAAGAGCACGCTGGCGTATGTGCTCGCCGGCCGCGACGGCTATGAAGTGACGAAGGGGAGGGTGCTCTACAAGGGCCAAGATCTGCTCGAGATGGCGCCCGAGATTCGCGCTGCCGAAGGGCTTTTTCTGGGCTTTCAGTACCCGGTAGCCATTCCGGGAGTGAGCAACATCTATTTCCTCAAGGCAGCGCTCAATGCGATTCGAAAGCACCGAGGCGAAGACCCGCTCGATGCGATCGACTTCATGAAGCTCTCTAAAGAGAAGGCCGCGCTCGTGCAGTTGCCCGACGAGCTCACCAAGCGCTCGGTGAACGATGGGTTCAGCGGCGGTGAAAAGAAGCGTAACGAGATCTTTCAGATGGCCGTGCTCGAGCCGTCGCTTGCAGTGCTCGACGAGACCGACTCCGGGCTCGACATCGACGCGCTGAAGGTAGTGGCCGAGGGTGTGAACTCATTGCGAGGTCCCGAGCGGGCGATGCTGGTCATCACGCACTATCAGCGCTTGCTCGATTACATCGTGCCGGATGTCGTGCACGTCCTGATCGATGGCCAAATCGTTCGAACCGGAGACAAGGACCTCGCCAAGCAGCTCGAAGAAGAAGGGTACGCCGAGGTCCGGGACGCACAGCCGTTGTGACCAAGCTGAGCCGCCGGACGCTCCTCGGGAGCCTTCCCACCTCGTTTGAGACGGGGCCGGAATGGTTGCGTGCGCTTCGTGGGCGCGCTGCCTCCACGCTTCGGGAGCAGGGTCTTCCGACGAAGCGGACCGAGGCATGGCGTTTCACGCCGATCCGCTCCGTCGCCAATGCAGAGTTCTCGCCGGAGGAAGGGAGCGCTCCGTCGCTCACCTCACCGGTCCCCGAGGGGGTGACTGCCCGTAGCCTGAGGCAGGTCCTGCAGGCCGAGCCCAAGCTTCTCGAAGGCCTGCTCGACCTCGGGGGGACGCCGACGCACTTCGCCGCGCTCAATACGGCGCTGTTCAGTGATGGCCTCTGGATCGACGTCCCTGCGGGCATGGCCATTGAGGCGCCGATCGAGCTCGTCCACGCGCTCCCCACGTCATCCGAGCGGAGTGTGGCTTACCCACGGGTTCTAATCACCGTGGGCGACGGCGCCGAGCTGACGCTCGTCGAAACCTACGCCGGCGAAAATGCCGGGCA
>CALJYC010000006.1 GCA_937984275.1 uncultured bacterium
GAGGGCTTCGAGGATGACGGCGTGTTCTCGTACCGTGGCATTCCCTATGCCGCGCCGCCGGTGGGTGATCTTCGTTGGAAGCCGCCCATCGATCCGGCATCGTGGACCGAGACACTTGTTGCAACCGAGAAGGGCAACATCTGCCCCCAGGTCGCCTTCCTAGGGCTTCCATCTCCGGGTTTCCTCCCGGACGAGGATTGCCTTTACCTCAACATCGACACGCCGATGGAGGGTGCCGACTTGCCGGTGATGGTGTGGATCCACGGTGGAGGGTTCACGGTTGGCGAAGGCCTCCAGGCCGACGGCGGCACTGCGGGCGACCTGATCGCGCGACAGGCCGGCGCTGTGGTCGTCAGCATGAACTATCGACTCGGTCAGCTCGGGTTCCTCGCGCACTCTGAGCTGACCGCTGAGAGCCCCGACTACGCGTCCGGCAACTACGGCTTGATGGATCAGACCGCCGCCCTCCGGTGGGTCCAAGAAAATATTGCGGCATTTGGCGGTGACCCGAACAACGTCACGGTGTTTGGAGAGTCGGCAGGCGCGTTCAGCGTGTGCAGCCACCTTGCGTCGGCCAAGAGCACCGGTCTTTTCGCCAAGACCATCCTACAGAGCGGTTCCTGCGAACGGCCGTGGTCGACGCTGACTGCCGCCGAGTCTCAGGGAGACGATTTTGCCGAAGCCTTGGGGTGCGACCCAGGGGCCGACGTGCTGGCCTGCATGCGAGCCAAGCCCTGGGCAGATGTGCTCGAGGCATTGCCACAGCCTCCGAACTTCGGTTTCACTCCCAGCGACGAACCCGCCGGTAGCTGGGGACCCATTCTCGATGGTTCGTTCTTCACCCAGCAGCCGAGTGACTCGTTCGCGTCGGGCAACTTCAACCGGGTTCCCACCATCATGGGGTTCACCAGAGAAGAGGCGAGGCTTTTCGTCTGGATTGGCGGGCTTGCTGATCCCTCCTTCGAGGTGACCGAAGAAAACTACGTGGAGCTGATCGCGCACCTCCTAGGTGGCAACCAAGCGCTCGCGGAAAGAGCAGCGGAGGAGTATCCGCTCGAGGACTACTCGGAGCCAGCGGTGGCGCTGGCAGCGGTTGCGACCGACACCATCTTCCGATGTCCCGGCAAGAGCGAGGTCGCAAAGCTGGCGGCGTTCACTTCAGCGTACCTCTATCAGTTCGAGTACCCGGACGGACATTCGCAGCTCGAAGTCGCGTTGCCATACATCCCGGGCGCCGACCTGCCGACTTACGATCTCGCAGCGTTTCACGGAGCGGACATCCCGTACGTGTTTGGCTACGATCCGCTCCTCGAGATCAACTTCGAGGACTTCTCGACCACGCTCAACCAGTGGCAGTCCGGGACGGTGGACGAGGCGCTGTGGCTCGAGACTCTAGGCTACTTTTCGCGCTTCGCGGCGACCGGCAATCCGAGCGTCGAAGGCGGCGTTCAGTGGCCGACCTACGACGAGCAAGCCGATCAGCATCTGGTGTTCAACACGACGGTGTCCGTAGGGAACAACGCGGCCGCGAAGTGTGACTTCTGGGAAGGCGAGGACTACCTCATCCCCGAGCTCGCCGACTGACGTACCAGGGTCAGCCCGCCGAGTTGAGCGCACGCTGATTGTAGTCGTGCTCGTCGCGCATGCCCTCCATAGTGGTCTTTTCGACAAACGCTTCCAGCTTCTTCCGGATGAGCGGGACCTTCGCGGTGGCTTCGAACTCGATGTCGTACGTGCAGCCGCTTCCGTTGGGCGAGATGGTGACGTTGGAGTCGATCTTGCCCGGCGTGCCGACGACGTCGATGTGGCTCTTGCAGGTCTTCTTTTCGCCTGCGTCTCGCCACTCGCGGCGTTCGATGATCGTGTTGGTCGCGCTGAATAGCTTCTTCGCGAAGCCGGGGAGGTCGCTGTCGATCTCTCGCGTCGACGTGATGGTCTTCGTGCCGCCCGCTTCTTGGACTTCGATGCGGACGTTCCGCTCCCCGGACGCCTCGCAGCGCTTCTTGATGTTTTCCGGGTCGGTCACGAAGCGGTAAACGGTGTCGACATCTTGGGTATAGTTGATGGTCAGATTCGGCATGAATAGCTCCCGTTGCGAAGGGGATAGCCTAACATGAATGGGACGAAGCGCGAGAGGCTAGACGGCGAACACCACGTGCAAGATCACATTCGCGAGAGCGAAGTAGACGATGAGCCCCAGGACGTCGACGACTGACGCGATGAAGGGCGTCGACGATACGGCGGGATCTAGTCCTGCGCGTCGAATCAGGAGAGGCAGCAGCGAACCGATCATGGTGCTCAATGTGACGATCGCCAGGATGCTCGCCCCAACGGCGGAAGCAATCGCCATGGGAGCCACGGTTTCGCCAGCAAACCAACCTCTCGCAAAGCCGATCAATCCCAGTGCTATTCCGAGCGAAAGTCCGATCAGAAGCTCGCGCCCGGCCACCTTGGCCCAGTCTCTCGGCTTGAGCTCGCCCACCGCCATTGCGCGGATGATCAGGGTCGCAGATTGGGACCCGGCGTTTCCGCCCGATGCGATAATCAGCGGAATGAAGAGCACAAGCTCGACCGTCGCCTCGAGGATGTCTCGGTTCTCGCGGATGACGGTCGCGGTGAGCAGCTGCGCGATGAAGAGGAGCACGAGCCACGAGCCTCGCTTCCAAACGAACTCCGCCCAGCCCGTCTCGAAGTCCGAGTCTTCGAGTGGGACGACGCCGCCCATCTTCTGTGCGTCTTCGGTGGCCTCTTCGATGACGACGTCGACGACGTCATCGATCGTGACCACGCCGAGCATGCGCGACAGGCTATCGACCACCGGCAGGGCGGCCAAGTCATAGCGGGCGATCGCGTGCGCGACCTGTTCCTGGTCGTCGAAGGATGAGACCCGGAAGACGTTCTCCGTCATGATTTCGGAGAGGGCCTGCCCTGGCTCGCTCAAGATCAGGTCTCGCAGAGACACAACGCCCAATAGCTCGCCGTTGGGCCTGCAGACGTAGATGTAATAGAGCATCTCCGCCATGTCTTCGCGCCCGAAGCGACGCGCGGCTTCCATCGCTTCCCAAACTTTTGTTTCCGGAGGCAGCGATGCGAACTCGGTGGTCATCAGACCGCCGGCGGTTTCGGGCTCGTACTGAACCAGCTCTCGAACTTCTTCTGCAGCCTCGGGCTCTCTGCGTTCGAGCGCTGCGAGCAGTGCCGCGGCGTCGTCCTCGTCGAGCTCTTGGAGAAGGTCGACGCGATCGTCGGGGTCCATTTCCCCGAGGAGCTCGACTGCGCGGCCGGTGTCGATTGCGTTGAAGACGAGGACCTGGCGATGTGGGGTCAGGCGCTCCACCACGTCCGCGGCGGTTTCCGTGGGCAAGGCGCGGACCAGTACGACCGCCTCCCTCGCCGACAGGTCTTCGAGGAGCTCGGCGATGTCTTCGGGGTGAAACTCCGAGACCGCCTCACGAACGGCTTCAGGACCGATCGCGATCGCGTCTTGAAGGTCCGGTCCTATCAGGGGCGCCAACCGCATCGCGGCCGATTCTGGCGCATGCGGCGGACAGCCGCAGCAAAAATCTCGCCTACGTGGCCTGTTGCTTGGCTCGAAAGCGGATGTTGAGCAGCTCGACCATCAGGGCAAACGCCATCGCGAAGTAGATGTAGCCCTTGTTGATGTGCTGGCCGAGGCCCTCCGCCGTCAGCAGAACGCCGATCAGTAGTAGGAAGGATAGGGCGAGAATCTTCATCGAGGGGTACTTGTTGACGAAGTCACCGATCTGCTTCGCAAACAGAAGCATCACCCCGATCGCGATGACCACGGCGGTGACCATCACCTCGATGTGCTCCGCCATGCCGACCGCGGTGATCACCGAGTCGAGCGAAAAAATGATGTCGAGGATCATGATCTGCACGATGATTCCGGGCAGACCACTGAACCACCCCTCGATGTCTTCCTCTAGCTCCCCTTCGATCTTCTCGTACATCTCTTGGGTGCTCTTTGCGATCAAGAACAGCCCGCCTCCGAGGAGGATGAGGTCGCGTCCTGAGAACGGATGCCCTAGGACCTCGAACATGGGTTCGGTCAGCTGCATCACCCAGTTGATCGTCATCAGTAGGGCGACTCGCGTGACCATGGCTCCAAGAAGGCCAAGCCGATAGGCGAGCGCCTGCTTCTCGACGGGGAGGCGCGACGCCAGAATCGCGATAAACACGATGTTGTCGATGCCGAGGACGATCTCGAGCAGCGTCAGCGTCGCCAGCGCGATCCACGCATCTGGGTTGGTAAGCAGCTCTAGCATCCGCCTGGCCCTTCTTAGCGTGACTCGCCGGTCCGCCGCAAAGTACCTTCACGGGGACCCCGCAGAGGGTCTTCTTGCCCCATAGTTGCGGGGCTTTGACCCTGTCGCTAACCTGACGGCGTGGGGTTGGGAATGAAGATGAGCCGTTTAATGTGCGTGCTGCTACCCGCGCTGCTGCTTTCCTGTGCGGAGAGCGGGGGTCCGGTGTACGTCGATGCGGAATGGAACCTGACTTGCACGGCCGACAGCGCCGTGAGTTGTCCCGGGGCGCCCGCGAAGACCTGCCTCGGCACTGAAGGTCAACGCGCGATCGTCGGTGAGCATCGACAGCCGGCGTGCACCGACGATCCGATCGTCGCGATCTGCGAGGCCGTCCAGCATGCCGACGGTACCAGGACCGTGCTTCTCAGAGCCGACGTAGGGGGTCAGTTTGCTTTCGAGCTCAGTGGCGCGACCATCGACGCAGGCGACGGCATTGTGGAACAGACCGGGTGCACCGTCACGATCACCGAAGACGGCTTGCGCTCTGCCAACGGCTTCTGTGGTACCGAGCCGCCGTCGATGGAGCAACCCTGTCAGCTCACGAACGTTCTTGTCGAAGGCACCGACGTCAGTTTCGACGTCGAGTGTGATTCGCTGCCGAGCCTCGGGTACGGCGTTGGCGCCGTGGGCGGCGGCCCGACGACGATCCGCTTCGCCAACTGCATCGGCTTCTAGAGCGACTTTTGCGAGTGGTCTTTGCCGTCGAAGCGAAGGGCGGTCGGCTTCTCGTCGACGATGGTGTGGATTTCGACGGGACGCGTCCAAACCCGGCAAAGTGCCTTCACGACTTCTTTGGCCCAATCCAACCGCAGGTCGGCGCCCTGGTGGGTGTGCCCGAGGAGAAGCTCCGAGCGATTTCCGTGGTTGGCGTCGACAACTGAGATGATCGGGCTGCCTGCGTTGGTGAGGCTCGTGAGCAACTGGTTCTTCACGTCTTGGAAGGTGCGGCTCTCGATCTCCCAGCGATCGTTTCGCTGGTTGTAGCCGAACGAATACATCTTCTGATCGAACACGAAGTCTTCGGTGAGATACTCGTCGATGAAGGTCACGTCGTTGTACAGGGCGCGAACTTCGAAGATCTTCTCCCGTCCGAGACCGGTGCGACGGTCCCAATGGCGCCGGAGCTCCCAGTCCTGGCAGTCGTCCCATTCCTTGCCGAACTGCCCTCGGTTCCAGCGGTCCTCGATGTGCCGAAATAGCTCGATACCGAGCTTGTAGGGATTGAGTTGCCCAGGGGAGGTTGCCAGCACGCTCGCGCAGCGGTCGGCATAGTCGACGATCTCGCTCGCGTCGCAGATGTTCTCGGTCATGAGCCGTGAGTGCCAGTAGCTCGCCCAGCCTTCGTTCATGATCTTGGTCTGCATCTGCGGCAGGAAGTAATAGGCCTCGGTGCGGATGACCGCGAGACATTCACGCTCCCAGCGCTGAAGTGGCGCGTTGTCGAGCAAGAACCCGAGGACATCGCGCTGAGGCTCCGTGGGGAAGCGCTGCGCTTGCTCCGCTTCTTCGGCGAGTTTCTTCTTCTGCGACTCGACGAACTCTTCGGGATTGATGAAAGACTCCATGTACTCCCGGTCGACGCGCAGGAGCGGCACCTCGGGCGTCTCGGGAGGCTCTTCCTCTTCGGAGGTGCTCGGCGACATCTCCTTGGGCAGGAAAGGCTTCTGTGGATCGATGAGGTTCTCGAGGCTCAGACAGGCGTCGATGAATTGCTCGACCGTTTCGAGGCCGATACGGTTCGCCCACTTGCGGATGATCGCGCCATGATTGGCCATCGTGTCGATCCACTTGCGAAGGTCCTCTCCGCTTCTTGGGTCGCGACCCTGGCTCGTCATGCGGAAGCAGAAGTTGTTCTTGAAGAAGTCGACGTGCGCGTACACGTGCGCCATCACGAGCTTCTGATCGACCAGGCTGTTGCCTTCGAGCAAGTATGCAATAGCCGGGTTGTTGTTGATCACCAGCTCGTAGATTTTCGAGAGCCCGTACTCGTGGCTCTTGCTCAGCCGCTCGTACTCCATGCCCCAGCGCCAATGCGGGTAGCGCGTGGGGAAGCCACCGTAGGCGGCGACTTCGTTCATCTGGTCGTAGCTCAGGACTTCGAAGACCGTCGGAAACACATCCAAGCCGACGCCTCGCACGAACTCTTCGATTCGCTTCTGCTCGTCGCGGAGGTAGTTCGGAAGAGCTGTTTTCAGGGCAAATTGGGCCACGCGCTACTTGCCTTTCCCCAGAAACTCTCGAATCGACTCGACGATCGCGTCACGGTCGTTGATCTCGCTCGTGATCAACTGCTCGTCGTCAGAGAAATGCTCTTTGAGGTCCTTGATGAACTGACCGGAGCCATACGGGCTGTCGACTTGGCCGTAGCAAAACACGTTCGACACGGGCAGGAGCAGCTTCTTGAGGATGTCGACGCACAACAACGTGTCGTCGACGCTCCAGTTGTCGCCGTCTGAGAAGTGGAAAGGGTAGATGTTCCACTGCTCGGACGGATAGTCACGTTCGATCATCTCGGCCGCGAGCCGATACGCCGACGAGATCATCGTTCCTCCGGATTCTCGTGTTCGGAAGAAGGTGTCGCGATCGACTTCGCGCGCCGCAGCGTCGTGAATGATGAAGCGCGTTGCAATGTCTTTGTATTGTTTGCGCAGCCAGGTGTCGATCCAGAAGGATTCGATGCGTACGATCTCTTTTTGTTCGTCGCCCATCGAGCCGGACACGTCCATCATGTAGATGATGACGGCGTTCGCGACTGGCTCTTCCTCCGTCTTCCATGACTTGTATCGCATGTCGTCGCGGGTAGGGATGATCACTGGGCGCTTCGGGTCGTACGTGCCGAGCGCAATCTGACGGCGTAGCGCGCTTCGGAACGTTCGCTTGAAGTGGCGCAACGAGTTTGGGCCCACGTTGCGAACGCCGACGTAGCGATCTTTCTTGTCAACGATGGCGCTCTTGCCCTTGTTCTCGATGTTGGGGAGCTCGAGCTCCTCACCGAGGATGTCCGCCAGCTCGTCGAGCGTGAGTTCCACCTCGAGTGGATGGTCGCCCGCCTGGTCCCCCGCCTTGCCTTCCCCGTCGCCATCCTGCGGGCTGCCCGACAGTGCGTCGCCTGGCTCCCCATCGCCCTGGGCTACGCCGCCTTGCTGTTTGTCGCCAAAACGCAGTTTCGGAATGTCGATGTGAGGGATTGGGATCGACACGATGTCTTTCCCCTGCCTACCCAGCAGCTCACCTTTGGAGATGTACTTCCGGAGATTCTGCCGAATCCGACCGCGAACGATGTTGCGGAACCGGGAATGATCCTGGTCGATTCGCAGCGACACCCCGTTACTCCTTTACGTCGCCCCTCGCGAAAATGCTGGCGACGTAAGCAAGCACATCCGTTGCCGACGCCTCGTTGTAACCGAAGTATTTGATCAGCCGGTTCTTGATGATGTCGATCCTGTCTTGCGTTTCCTTGTCGATGACGTTCGACACGAAGCTCGACAACTTGATCGAGTCTTTCTGGTCTTCGAATAGCTTCATCTCGAGTGCCCGGCGCAGGCGGTCGTTGGTCTCGTAGGTGAACTTTTTCCCTTCGAGCGCCAGATGACCGATGAAGTTCATGATCTCGCGGCGAAAGTCGTCCTTGCGAGCGTCGGTGATGTCGATCTTCTCTTCGATCGACCGCATCAGGCGCTCGTCCGGCTCCTCGTCCTTGCCGGTGTACTTGTTCTTCACCTTCTGCTTCATCAAGTAGGCGCGAATGTTATCGACGTAGTTCGCCGACAGCCGTCCGATCGCTTCTTCGTCGGCGCTGATCGCGCGCTGCACTTCGTTCTTGACCAATTCGTCATACTCGGCCTTCACGACGCCGATCAGCTCGCCGTAACGCTTGCGCTGCTCGTCACCGACGGTAAGTGACGCGCTGAGTCCCTTTTCGAGCTCGTTGAGCACCATGAAGGGGTTGATGTACCCCTCGGTGCCTTCGCGCACGAGCGAGTTGCTGATCTTGTCCTGCACGTAACGAGGCGACATTCCCTCGAGGCCTTCGCGGTTCGCTTCTTTGCGCAGCTCCTTCACGTTGTCTTGCGTATACCCGGGCAGGATCTTGCCGTCGTAGAGCTTCAGCTTCTGAAGCAACGCGAGCTGATGTTTCTTGGGCTCTTCGAGGCGACTCAAGACGGCCCACATCGCCGCTACCTCGAGCGTGTGCGGCGCGACGTGCTTGCCGCGCAAGCGGGTGGAGCTGAAGTCTTTCTGGTAGATCTTGATCTCCTCGCTCATCTTGGTGATGTACGGGATGTCGATCTTGATCGTGCGGTCGCGAAGCGCTTCCATGAACTCGTTGTTGATGAGTTTCTTGTACTCGGCCTCGTTCGTGTGACCGATAATCACTTCGTCGATATCGGTCTGGGCGAACTTCTTCGGCTTGATTTTGTGCTCTTGGGTCGCCCCGAGCAGGTCATAGAGGAAAGCGACATCCAGCTTCAACACCTCGACGAACTCGACCACGCCGCGATTTGCGATGTTGAACTCGCCGTCGAAGTTGAAGGCCCGGGGATCCGAATCGGAGCCGTATTCGGCGATTTTTCGGTAGTTGATGTCGCCGGTGAGCTCGGTCGAGTCCTGGTTCTTCTCGTCTTTCGGCTGGAAGGTGCCGATGCCGACACGATCCTGTTCGCTCAACACCAAGCGCCTGACCAAAATGTGGTTGCTCATCACCTTGGCCCAGTCGCCATCGTAGCGCTCGAGCAGGCTTCGGAAGATGAACCGGCATGCCGGGTTGAGCTCACCGCGCACCTGGATGCGCCTTCGGTCGTCGCCCAGCCGGAGCTCTTGGATGGCATTCTCGCGCCACTCGGCTGGAATCAAACGAAGTGGCTCATCGTGCATAGGGCACGGGAACACGTCGTCGCCCCCTGCGAGACCGGTCGAATGCAAGTTGGTCCATTCGTAGGTGTAGAGCGCGCCCTCGGCCGTTCGGGAGTAACGCTCGAGTCCTTTTTTGAGCAGACGTGCGATCGTGCTCTTCGACGAGCCGACCGGACCGTGTAGCAAGATGATTCGCTTCTCAGGTCCGTACCCTTGCGCGGCGGCATGGAGCACGTGCACCAGGCGCATCAGTGGAATGTCCAACCCGAAGATCGCGTCCTTGCCGTTCTCGATTGGATCCTTGAAGAACGGGTAGCGGATCAACTTCTTCTTGTTGTCGATATACTCTTCTTCACCATACGAGATCACCATGTCGTAGAGGCGCTGAAACGCATTGCGCGTGACCTGCGGCTTCTCTCTGATGATCTGAAGGTAGTCTTCGAAGGAACCTTCCCAGTGTAGATCCTGGTAGCTTTCGTAGTCCTGCAGGGCAGCTATCTGCTTGACCATTTCCCCCATCGTCAAGTCCTCCTTGGCGATCAGAATATCACCAACGACGATCCTTGTAACCTATCGAAGCCAGGCGGCGATGCATGTGGCGACCACACATGCGAACACAAACCACCTGAGCCCGGTGATGGGGACCCTGAGGATGAGGCGCACGCCGAGTCGCGCGCCGACGATCGACGCGGCCGCCAAGACGAACGCGGGCGCCCAAGACACCAACCCCGCCCACACGAAGATTCCAAGCGAGACCGAGCCAAATGCGAGCGTGATCACCAACTTCAGGGCATTGCCCGTGATCAGGTTGTGACGCAGCGTTCCAATGAGCACGCCGAGCAACAGAAAACCCACGCCGGCTTGTATGAAACCCCCGTAAACGCCGGCTAAGAATAGGCCAATGAAGGAACGTGGCGCTTCCTGCGGAGTCAGTGTGGGACCTTCGCTGGGGATCAGAGTTTGCTTGCGAAACGCGATCAGCGCGGCCATCAAGATCATCGTCACGAGCATGATCGGTTTGAGCAAGTCGCGCGGAACCCACGTTGCAAGCAGCGCGCCAACGATCGCTCCAAGCACGGTAGGGATCAGAATTGGAACAATCGATCTCGTATCGAGCTTGCCCTCGCGCCGCATGGCGGCGGTGCCGGCGATACTTTGGGTGACGACTCCGAGTCGATAGGTCCCGTTTGCGACGTCGGCGGGTAGCCCCAGCGCCATCAGTGCGGGCAACACGATCATGCCACCGCCGCCGGCCATCACATTGACCACCGTCGCGAGCACTCCAGCTGCCGCGAGGATCGCGAGGCTCTGGTAACTCAACTCCTCGATCATGGACTTTCCGCCGGCGCACTATACCCCGTTTTCGTTTCTCAGTACGTGGCGCACCAAAGCATGCTAGCGTTCTTCAACGTGAAGAAGACCTACGTCTTGGATACGAATGTGGTCCTTCACGACCCGTTAGCGGTCTACAAATTCGAGGACAACGCGGTCGTCCTACCGATCTTCGTCATC
>CALJYC010000007.1 GCA_937984275.1 uncultured bacterium
TGGCAGCGAAGACAAGGAGTGGGTGCTCCTCGGCGCCAACCAAGGTTTCAGTAAAGACTACGGGCACGTCGAGATGATCGTCAGCAAAGCCGCGAGCGTTGAAGTCTGGCCGCGGATCGGAGACTGGCTCGACGCGCACTCAGCCGCGTGACGCGTGGGCTGAACCTCCGAACGGTTCATGTCGCTGGCTCATTCGGTCCCGAGGAAGATACCCGCCAGCTCGTCCTTTCTCTCGCGAGTCATGAGCCGCGTCGCTTCCTCGGACAGGGCGGCGCCCTCATGGCACACGCGGTAGACGGCCTCGGAGATCGGCATCTCTACCTCCGCCCGTTCCGCCAGCGCGTGAACCGCGGCTGCCGTGCGATAGCCCTCCGCTACGGCCTTCTGGGATGCAACGACCTCGCGCGCGGTTTTGCCACTCGCCAGCTGTTGACCCAGCTGACGGTTTCGCGAGAGCTCGCCATGGCAGGTGAGGGTCAGATCTCCTACGCCGGCGAGGCCCAAGAAGGTGAGGGGGTTCGCGCCGAGGGCTACGCCCAAACGCGCGAGCTCGGCGAGGCCTCGTGTCATCAGCGACGCCAATGCGGATGCGCCGAGGCCGAGACCGAACGCCGCGCCGCAGGCCACAGCGATGACATTCTTGAGGGCCCCTCCGAGCTGGACACCGATCACGTCGTCACTTGCGTACACTCGAAGGAGCGGCGCATGCAAGATCGCTTGCACTTGGCGCGCCGTGTCGATATCGGCCGCAGCAAGGCTGACATCGGCCGGCAATCGGGACGCGATGTCCTTCGCAAAGCTCGGGCCCGAGAGATACGTGGCGCTCTGCGCGTGATCGGGCAGCGTCTCGGCGAGCACTTCACTCATCAGCGCGAGGCTGTCTTGCTCGATGCCTTTGGCGGTGGACGTGATGAGCGCGCCTCGCGGCAGATGCGGCGCCGCTTGTTTCGTGACGGAGCGCATGAAGCCCGAGGGCACCACGAGCAGCACGAGGTTCGCGTCCTGTAGCGCCGCTGCCATGTCGTTCGTGAAGAGCACGTCGGGGGGCACGGGAAAGCCGGGCAGATACGTTGCGTTTTCGCCTTTGGCTGCAACCTCCTCGGGAAGGCCTTCGTCGTACGCCCACACGCGCGTACGGTGACCCAGATCGGAGCAGTGGAGTGCAAGCGCGGTGCCGAAAGCCCCTGCGCCGAGAACGGTGACGTCGGTCATGGAACTCCTTCCTCGAGGCGAGCGAAGAAGGTAACGCGCCCGCGCCAACAACGGAAGAGCGGTCGGACACTACTCGCTCACCCGCCGTTAGGCTGCCCCATCCGAAGCGGTCCGCCACGCGCGGTTGCCCATGGCAGGCAGGCGTCACCCGAGCCAGGGACGGTAAAGACGTCCATGCCGTGGTCGAAGGTTTGGACGAAGATCTCGAGCTCCCCGTCGCCGTCGAGGTCTCCCACGGTGGGCGCAGCGGGAGCGCCGTTCCCGTTCCCGTTGCTGCCTGGGTTCGGCAACGCGATGTCGTGCAGCAAGGTCCCGTTCGCGGCAAGCACGACGAGGTTGCCGGAATCGGTGACGCCGGGTGCACCATAGGTGGCAAAGACGACCTCGGGCGATCCGTCTTGGTTGAGGTCTGCGACCACCGACTCTGACGCGTACATGACTTGGCGGCCGTGTGTGTAGTTGAAACGCCACAGGAGCTGGGCGTCCGCGTCGAATGCGTAGAGGAAGCCGTCGTTGAGTGACACGAGGATCTCGGGTCGATTGTCGCCTTGGAGATTCACGGTGACAGCCGCGGGAACCCCCAGCGGTGGGTACCAACCGTCGACCAAGATGGGGCGTTCACCGCGCGGCAGGTCCTCCCATCCTTGGAGGCGCATCGCGGATCGTGAGCCGTCGCCGTACGCCCCCTCCAGCACCATCAGCGCGTACGCCTGCGTTTCGTAGGGCTCGTGCATCTCGATGTTGGGGATGCCGAGCACCTCGTTGTCGCCGTCGCCATCGAGGTCGACGATGTTCGGTGGGGAGGCCGTCCACTGCAGCCACTCTGCCCAGCTCGGGTGAGGCCACTCGCCGGTGTGGTCATGGTAATGGTCGGCTTCAACCTGTGGGTCCGCCCATCGGATGAACTGTCCCCAAGTCAGGCGTTGGCCTGCAAAGTCCGAGCTGCGGTTCGTGAACCATGAGGCGCTATCGATCGCGACCCCGTCATGGTTGAAGGCCTGGATGTGATGATTGTCGTACGTCGCGATGACCTCGAGCTCGGGGTCGTCGTCAATGTCCCCAATCGCCACGTTGAGTCCGTAACAACCAAATCCGCTGTGCCCCTGAAGGTTCCGGTCCGCGTCGTTGCCTTCGCCCGAGCGGTTGTTGTATCGCGGCCATGCTGGTTGATGACCACCGGCCGGTTGATAGATACGGCCATCGACGTTGAAGACAAACACCTGGGCGCCGCCGTCTTTGGTGCTGGCGGTCTGCGTCGTCGTGGCCACCACTTCGATCAGTCCGTCCCCGTCGAGGTCCGCCGCAGCGAGGCCTCGTACCTCCGGTGGATTGTTCGCGGTGGTCGTGTCCGCGGCCCAGCGGCGTTCGAGCGCAGACGAGTTTCCCGGCCAACTGTAAGCCACCACTTCGTGGCCCCGACCCACGACGATCTCCTTCGAGCCGTCTCCCTCGAGGTCTACGACGACATGTGGCGCATAGACGCGCCCGCCATCGCCATCATCAGAATCGGCGAGCAGTTGCCGTTCGCTGTCGAATACGTACACCGAGCGGTAGGCGGCGATCAGTTCGTTGTTGCCGTCCCCGTCGAGGTCTGCGATCACCGGTGAGGCGTACCAGCTGGTTTGGCCTCCAAGGTTGTCGATGAATATCGGCTCTTGCACCTCGCGGCCAGAGTCCCCGGCCGCGCAGATGGCGTTGCGCTCGCCGCCGGTGCTGCTGCCTCCGTCGCGCGAGGCGCTGTCGTTCCCTTTGTCACTGCACGCCGTCGTTGCAACGAACGACACAAAGAGCACGACCCCACGCGCACGTCCCCAGGTCTTCATCGATCCCCCAATTGCTAAGCGTTCAAGAATGCTCGCAATCCAATTGTAGCGCTTGTGGGAAGCATCCCCCAAGCCACGTCGAGGTTTGCCGTGTCAGCCGAAGACGAGGTCCATATGCATCGGCCCGCGGGTGAACGAGGAGCTCGCCCACTCTTGGCGTCCCCCAGGCTTGAGCGCGACCGTCTCGAAGCGTCGGAGGAGTGCCCGGAGGGCGGTTCGCAGCTCGAGCCGAGCTAGGTTTGCGCCCAGGCAGAAATGCGTGCCGAACCCAAAGGCGATGTGCTTTTCGGCGCGCGGGCTGCGGCGAACCTCAAACCGGAAAGGATCCTTGAAGACCCGAGGATCACGGTTCGCGGAGGGGTACATCAGGCCGATCATCTGTCCCTCCTTGATTTTCCTTCCGCGAATCTCCACGTCTCTCGTCGCGGTCCGGAACATGTTCGCGAATGGAGTGACCCAGCGGATCATCTCCTCGAGCGCTGCCTCGATCACGGCGTCGTCGTCCACGTTGGCGCGTAGGTACGCCCACTGCTCCGGGTCCTTCGCCAGCATCTCCATGCCGCCCGCGATCGCGTTCCGTGTGGTCTCGACGCCCCCCGCTAAGAGGAGCGCGTGCTCGAAGAGCAGTTGGTCCTCATCGAGCCTCTCGCCGTCGATCTCGGCGTGCATCCACTTGAGCAGGAGGTCGGCGTCCGTCGGGTTGTCCGCTCGCTCGGTAACCATCTCCTCATGGTGCTCGCAAAACTCTCCAAAGGCGTCATTGACCTCGTCGGTCACGTAGTGCGGCCCCTGCCCACCCGGGACCATCACCCGGATCCAGCGCCGCAGGGTCGAAGACTTTTCGCTTGGAACGCCGAGCATCTTGGCGATCAGCATCGCTGGCAGGAGGGCTGCAAACTCCTCGACGATATCCGCCTCCCCGTGGTCGGCGAAGGCAGCGATCAGCTCGTCGACGATGTTCTCGCAGTACGCCTCGCTCTCGCGCATCGCTCGGGGCGTGAAGCCTTTGGCGACCAGCCCGCGCTGCTTCGTATGCTGGGCGCCGTCCTGATGGAGCATCGAGGGGTCCGGGGGAATGTACGGTCGGTTTCCCTCGGTCGAACAGAAATCCACCGGGTTCCTCGAGATGTCGACGATGTCGTCGTAGCGGAACGCGTACCAGAGCTCATTGTGTTCATCCCAGTAGATGGGATCGTTCTCACGCAGGTATTCATACATCTCCCACGGGTCGTCGTGCGCCTCGGGAGCGCACATATCGACACCGCGGTATTTTAGATCGGACATGTGTGTGATTCCGGCAGGATAGGATCGGCGACGACGGGCGCCGCATTGAATTTTGACGCTCCATCATACATGGAGCTTATGGTTCTCGTTAGCGTGGATACCGAGGTCATCCCCGCTTGGAGCAAAGCTGATGCTGCTCAACAAAGTCGAGAAGCTGTTGATGAACAACCCGGTGCGCGGGGCTGTGCAGCGCCACTACGAGGCCAGGCGTCTTCGCCACATGGGCGGGATCATGGCGGGTGGGCGGGCCCTCGAGATCGGATGTGGGCGGGGGGTCGGCGTGGAGATCATCCTCGACCGATTCGGTGCGGACACCGTCGATGCCTTCGATCTCGATGCAGATATGGTGCGTCGCGCCCAAGCCCGTCTCGCGCGCTTTGGTGATCGGGTTTCACTGTGGACGGGTGACGCAACCGCCATCCCAGCGGACGATGACACCTATGACGCCGTCTTCGATTTCGGCATCATTCATCACATTCCAGACTGGAGAGCGGCCCTTCGGGAGGTCCATCGCGTTCTCAGGCCGGGCGGGCTCTTGTACGCCGATGAGATCTACGAGAAATTTCTCAGACATCCATTGGTGCGCGCTCTGCTTGCTCACCCTGGGGACGACCGATTTGACCATGCGCGATTCGCCCGTGCGCTCGAAGGAGTAGGGCTGCACGTCGTGGCGTCGTACGACGAAGGCCACTTCGGATTCTTCGTCGCACGCAAGGTCTAGTCCGTTCGCAGGTGGATGAAGTCTAGTGGCGTGACCAAGACACCGGCCACGAAACCTTCCCCACGAAACCTTCCCAGGTTCGAATTAACGTGACCAAGACGCCGGCCACGAAACCTTCCCAGGTTCGAATTAACGCGGATCCACCACGGAGTTCTCCTGCTAGAACGGAACTTTCTAGCTTCGAGGGAAGTGCCGGATGCGAAGGGCGCATTGAGGGTTGTGAAATAGTGACGCTTTGCCGATATTTCACTTTCGCCCTCTATCTGACGGCGGCTGTAGGAAGTTGGAGGCCGTGATGGCAGACGCAAAAGAAGCACGGAGAGTCGCTGAAGAGTCGAGAGAGAAGGACTGGGTTGGACAGAGCTTCATGCGCGATGCCTTTCTCGGGAACTTCCGAATCGATCTCCTCGAACGACTCACGCTCGATGAACCGAACCGTCCGGAGTTCTGGGAGTTCCATCGCAAGCTGGGCGACTTCCTTCGCGACAAGGTTGACTCGGCAGAGATCGACGCGAGCGGAGAGTATCCCCCCGAAGTGGTCCGAGGGCTCGCGGAGCTCGGCGCATTCGGCATGAAGATTCCAAAGGAGTACGGGGGCCTCGGTTTGACGCACCCGGAGTACGTCCGGGTGTTGGAGCTGCTCGGCAGCTACGACGCGAACGTCGCCGCGTTGTTATCCGCCCACCAGGCGATCGGCGTCCCGCAACCGGTGAAGCTCTTCGGAACGAAAGAGCAGAAGAACCGTTTCCTACCGCGATGCGCAAGAGGAGCGATCTCTGCGTTTGCACTCACCGAGCTCTCAGCTGGCTCCGATCCCGCACGCCTCGGCACGACAGCAGCGCTCTCGGAGGACGGCGAACACTACGTGCTCAATGGAGCAAAGCTGTGGTGCACGAACGGCACACTAGCGGAGCTCATTGTCGTCATGGCGCGGAACCCGGCCACGAAGAGGATCAACTGCTTCGTCGTCGAGATGGATTGGCCCGGTGTCCGCGTCGAGCATCGCTGTCACTTCATGGGGTTGCGCGCCCTGGCCAATGGCGTGATCAGCTTCGACAACGTCAAGGTGCCCAAAGAGAACCTCCTCGGCAAAGATGGCGACGGGCTCAAGATCGCGCTCGTGACGCTCAATACGGGGCGGCTCAGCCTGCCGGCGGGGACTTCGGGTTCTGCGAAGCGCTTCGTCGAGGTGGTGCGTAAGTGGTCGAACGCTCGCGTTCAGTGGGGTGTTCCAGTGGGCAAGCACGAGGCCATCGCCCACAAGAATGCCTACATTCTCTCATCGGCATTCGCGATGGAGTCGATCGCATATGTCGTGGGCGAGCTCGCCGACCACGGGGATGCCGACATACGTCTCGAAGCGGCGGCAGCGAAGGAATGGAATACCGTTCGGAACTGGAAACTTGCGGATGAGACCTTGCAGGTTCGAGGTGGCCGCGGCTACGAAACCGAACGCTCGCTCACGGCGCGCGGCGAGCCGGGTATTGGGATCGAGCGAGCACTCCGCGACAACCGAGTGAATCTCATTTTTGAGGGCTCGAGCGAGATCATGCATCTCTTCATTGCGCGCGAAGCTGTCGACAAACACCTGCACGTGGCGGGCAAGCTCATCGATCCGAAAGCAAGCATGGGCCAACGTCTGAGAGCCTTGCCCAAGATCCTCGCCTTCTATGCGTGGTGGTATCCAACGCGCTGGCTCCGCTGGAGCTTGTGGCCAAGCTTCTGGCGTTACGGGAAGCTCGCCAAGCACCTGCGTTACGCATCACGCGCTTCGGCGCGGCTTGCGCGCAATACCTTTCACGGCATCGTGCGCTTCGGACCGCGCCTCGAGCGTCGGCAGGCCTTCCTATTCCGGATTGTCGACATTGGCATCGAGATCTTTGCGTTGGCCGCGACCGTTCGCCACGCGGACAAGCTTCACAAAGACGGGTCCCAAGACGGAGCAAGCGTGGTCGAGCTCGCCGATTTCTTCGCACGGCAGACCCGGCGAAAGATCGATCGGCTGTTCCATGAGCTCTGGAGCAATGACGACGCACGCGCGACTCGCGTCGGCCAAGAGCTCCTCGCAGGTACGCACACTTGGTTGGAACGCGGACTCACTCCGCTGCCATACACCGTAGAGGACCTTCGACCGAAGACGATGGACGAGATCCTGCACGATAGGGAACAGAAAAAGAGCAAGCCCGTCGAAGAGAAACCGGCGGCGCCGGAGGAGCTGCGAATCGCCTAGGAATCGTTCATGGTGCCTTAGTCGGCCTTTGCAGCCACGACACGTCCTGCTTCCTTGGCGATAGCGCAGTAGTATGAGGCGCCGACTGCGAGCGCGGCTTCGTCGAAATCAAAACGGCTCGAGTGGCTCGGGTAGCCTTCCATCTGGTCACCGCGGGCGCCAAAACGCACATAACACCCAGGAACTTGCTCGAGGTACCACGAGAAATCTTCACCTCCCATGTTGGCGGTATCGAGCATGCGCACGTTGTTCTCGCCGACGATCTGTGCCGCTACCTGGCGCGCTAATGTGGCCATCTCCCCGCTGTTAACGAGGACAGGCACGCCCTCGACGAGATCTATCGTTACCTCGGCGCCGTGAAGCTGCCCAACCGATTCAACAATCCGTCGAAGGGAGCGATGCAGATGCTCTCTCACTTCCGGATCCTGCGTTCGGATCGTGCCCTGAAGCCGCGCATGGCCCGCAATGACATTGCCCGCGGTGCCTGCGTCGAAGCGGCCAACCGAGATCACCGAAGGATGCGCCGGGTTCACTTCCCGCGAGACGATGGTCTGGATGGCCATGACCAAAAGCGAGCCCACGACGACTGCGTCGATGGTCTCATGTGGACGTGCGGCGTGCCCTCCCGAACCCCGAATTTCGATCGAGAACTGATCTGACGCTGCGTTCACCGGGCCGTCGGTCACGATCACGGTCCCCGTGGGGAAGTGCCGATCGAGATGGCCACCAAAAATCATTCCTACACCGTCGAGCCCACCGGCTTCGATCATGGCTGGCGCTCCGCGTCCCACCTCTTCGGCAGGTTGGAAGATGAGGCGCACGGGGGCCGGGAGTTGGGGCTCACGCGCCAGGAGCGCGGCGGCTCCGAGCAGCATGCTGGCGTGACCATCATGGCCACAGGCGTGCATGACGCCATCGACCTGGGAGGCAAACGGCAGTCCGGTCTCCTCGTGGATCGGCAGCGCGTCGATATCGGCCCGCAAGGCAATCGCTGGCCCCTCGTTCGCGGCAGGAATCTCGGCCAGCACACCCGTGCCGGCGACGTCTTTGCGATGCGCGATCCCGAGATCATCCAGGAACTCGCAGATTCGCGAAGCGGTACGTGTTTCTTTCCAGCTCAATTCCGGATGGCGGTGAAGTTCGCGCCGAATCTCCACGATCTGTGCGAACAGAGCCTGATCGAGAAGGTCCATGGTCGAACCTTAGCGGCCATGGAGCGCTGAGAAAAGCCTTCAGTCTGGCTAGTACCCGGCGAAGTCAGAGACTTCGACGAACCGAATATCTGGTGGTTCGGCGACGCCTGCGCGTTCCATGCCTTCTTTGAGCTCAGCCGAGTCGAGGAAGGCGCGGAGAGAGGCCATGTCGTTGGCTTGGTGATAGACGAAGAGTGCAACCGGCGGGATGTCGTTACTCATCATTCTGCTACTTTCGAGCTCTGCGGGGGGGCCCCGAGCAAGAGGCGCCGCGTCGCCGAGCGCTAGCTCCGTTTGATCCGGGCGTTTTGCTCCTGGTGCCAAGCGATGTCCGACCACAGGCCCTCGAAATGGGGCTGGGCAAAGTTGTTCGTGCAGATCCCCGACCAACCCTTATCGATTGCCATCCGAACACCCTCAGCGCACACATCTTTAACCCAATCCCACTCCGACGTGCCCTCGATCGAATCGACGTCGTCGTAGTTGATTGGTCCCCAGGACTCCGAGGTCACGAGCGGAAGCCTGCGCTCCGCAGCCCAGCGAGCCCATTCATCCACGAGCCCTTCGAGTGTGCTCAGCCATCGATCGCGCTCTGAGTAGTAAACCTCAGGTGCCTTTTCGGCGTGCGCCGCAAGCTTGTCCGGACCCAGCTCCAAAAGAACTTCTAGCTGACCAGAGGCTGCGCTGAACTCGAGGTCGCTCGAAAGCCAGACATGCACCTCGGCAAGATCCAAGCTGCTCGTGTCGAGCTCTCGCGCATTGTAGCCGCTCACACTCTCGAACGAGAAGGTGTAGCTCAGCTCCGGATAGGCTTCGCGCACCGGCCCAATCCCTTCATCCAAATACTGCTGCACCCGGGTCTGGGCCTCGGATGACCACGGGCTGATCGCTGGCCCCGGATCGGCGGGGTCCGCTCCGTCGAAGATGAGTGGATAAGCACCCTTGGCCCATTTGCCGATTGGAAACTCGTTGCAGAGGTCCACCCACCGAACAGCATCCAACAGCTTTGCGTCCGCCAAATGATCCAGCGTCTCAAGCCAGATGCGAGCATAGTCCGCAGGGGTAGCCACTGTCTCGGCCCGGTGAGATGGGTCGTCGTTGAACCAGGTCGACAGCCCAACGTTCATTCCCCGGCTACGGACCTTCGTGATGAACTCGACCAGCCCCGCCCGTGGCTCGACTTCTACAGGCGTATGGTTGCCCCACATGAACAGTGGGGTTTGCGGCAGTATCGTGAACCGATCGACCTGTTCCCCACCAGGTCCGCGAGCGACCAGATGCGGGAACGCGTCCATGCGAATCGTGTCGTAGCCACGCGCCGAAAGCTCATCGAGCACCTTATCCCAGTCCGCGTACTCCGCCTCGACCCCCTCACGACGGGTCAGCCAAGAGAATTCCCACATCGTCACAGCCTGCCGAGTACTCGTCGAGGCGTCACTGCAACCACCTGCAACCCAGGGGGCGAATCCAGCGCCGGCAGCCAAGGCAGCGGTCGTGTTCTTCAGAAACTCACGCCTATCCATCGAGCTCGTCATCGTCAGCGCCCGCAGCATACCTTCCCAGGTTGGATTCATCAGAACCCCGCTCCTGAATTGACACACAGGATATGTGGACACATAATCCGTGTATGGGGCAAAACCTCACGATTTCAGTTGATGAGGACCTCTTGCAGCGGGCTCGGGCGCTGGCGCGCAAGCAGGGCACGAGCTTGAACGCCCTCTTGCGCGGCTATCTCGAGAACCTCGTCGGTGAGCAACCCGGCGAGGCGGTGGCCGACGAGCTGTTGATGCTAATGCACGAGCATGGTGGCCGGTCCGGCGGCCGGAAGATCGGTCGGGACGAGTTGTACGAGGACCGCCTTGGCTGAGCGCGTCTTCATCGACACCAATGTCATCGTCTATGCCGACGACCTCGACGCGGGCGCCAAGCGTGAGCGGGCACAGGAGATCCTCCACCAGGTGTATGTCGATGGCAACGGCGTCGTCTCGACCCAGGTGCTTCAAGAGTTCTTCGTTGCTGCCACACGCAAGTTGGGTGTCGCTCCGGAGTTCGCGAGACGCAAGGTCGAGCTCCTCGCCCGGCTCGACGTCGTGACCATCGAGCCTTCCCTCATTCTCGATGCGATCGATCTGCACCGGTTGCACTCTCTCAGCTTCTGGGATGCCCTCATTGTACAGGCCGCAGCTGCTTCCGGCTGCCGGCGTCTACTGACGGAGGATTTGCAGGGCAGTCGTACGATTGCCGGCGTGCAAATCGAGAATCCGTTCGCAGGTGGATGAAGTCTAGTGGCGCGACCAGGAGGAATCGCTGGGGGCGGACTCTGTCAGGTTGCCACGCAGAGTGGTGACGCAGGTTCCACGAAGTTTGACCCGCTCACCGCAGAGCTCCACCTCGAGCTCGCCACCGCGCGCGGATAGCTGGCGGGCGGTCAATACATTCTTGTCGAGGCGGCTCGCCCAGAACGGGGTGAGGCAGCAATGCGCGGAACCCGTGACCGGGTCCTCATCGATGCCGAATCGAGGCGCAAAGAACCGAGACACAAAGTCGACCCTGTCCCGCGCTGCGGGCGCGGTAATGATCACGCCGCGCGTATCGACCGAGCGCAAAGGACCGAAGTCCGGGTTGCAAGCCTTCACGGCGGCCTCATCGGCGAGCAACACGACGTAGTCCTCGAGGTCGCGCCCGATCCAGGACGGCGTGACGCCGAGGGCATCGACGAGACCGGCGGGGGCTTCCGCTTCCGATGGCGGGCGTGATGGAAAGTTCAGCTCGATCACCCGGCCCGACGGCGCGGCTGTGAGCTCACCACTCAGAGTCGAGAAGCATGCGGTCTTGCGATGTTCCAGCCAGCCTTCCTCCCAGAGGACGTGCGCGGCGGCGAGGGTGGCATGACCGCAAAGGCGAACCTCGCCCTCCGGCGTGAACCAACGCAGCCTGAAGCTTCCGCCTTTTTGCGGAATGCAGAACGCCGTTTCGGAGTGCTTCATCTCCCGCGCGACCGATTGCATCCACGCTTCCGTGGTCGGCTCGGTGAGCACACACACCGCGGCGGGGTTCCCGGCGAAAGCCTCGTGCGTGAACGCGTCGACGACGGTGATGCGTTGCCCCATGCATGATGGCTAGCACTTCCAGCCGTCCGCAGCGACCCTCCACGTCGACTCGGCGGACGCGGCGTCGCCTAGTCGTCGATCCGCTCGGTGCCCGGCAACTCCAGAATCAGGTCTTTGCCATAAGCCGTGGATGGGGTTTGAAACCCCGGCGTGTGCTGGCCGCTGCAAATCTTCTGGGCGATGCTCAACGACATCCGGGCCGTCAATGTGTAGCCCTCGGGGGTGCGTAGGCGAGACACCGCGGTCCGGCCGTCTGCTGCTCTCGCCTCGCCCCAGAGCTCGTTGTGAGCGGTCGCGCGCGATTGGTCATCGGGTCCCGCAGGGGCGGATTCAATGCGTTTCTTGATCATGTTCTGTATGGGCCGCGTCCCGAGAAGGGGCAGCAAGGGCCGGGCTAGCCGTAGAATTCGCGCCGGCCGCTGCGGGACACCCGTGTACACCATGATGTTCGGGATGCCCGTGCTCCTGTATGCCGTAACGACGTCGCCCCAGGGGATCGACATGCAGTGTGCCGGACGGCCGTCGCCGAAATCGATCATCCGCGTCTTCCAAGCCGTAGGGACATGCACCAATTCTCCATCACGACGAATGGTGCCGCCCCGGTGGAGGTTCTCAGTCATCGTCTTTGCGGTGCCGTGGGAGATCCCGCCGCCCCGGCCACGAAAGGCAAGCTCCAGGTGTGTAGCCTCGGGGCACCGCGACTTCAGATGCGCGGCGAGACAATCCGAGGGCACGACATCGAATCCCGTTCCCGGAAGCAACATGATGCCCGCACGCTTGGCTTCGCCGTCCATCGCCCAGAGGCCCTCGTAAACCTCCGCCTCCCCGGTGATGTCGGTGTAGTGCGTGCCTGTGTCGAGACACGCGCGCGCCATGGCTTCGTACGTATGCGCGAACGGCCCGGCGCAATGGACGACCACGTCCGCGTCGCGAAGCGCGTCACGAATCGATTCTCGGTCCGACACGTCGGCGGTCACCGAGTCGAAGCCGTAGCGCTCCGCTTGCTCACGAAGCCGCTCCGCATTGCGGCCACAGAGAACGACGTCGACGCCATCTTCCTTCGCGAACCGCGCGAT
>CALJYC010000008.1 GCA_937984275.1 uncultured bacterium
GCAGCCGTTGTGGCCGCCTGACTCGGGAAGCTTCAGCTCTGCGCGGGTGCCTTGAGACGTGCGCGAGATCGTCTTGGTGTCGTTGCTGACACTGCACTGGAGGGTGACGTGATCGACCAGCCCTCCCGGCACCCGCAACACACGCGCGACCATCCAAGGTGCGCCGCCGAAGCGCTCCTCATCGATGCGGAGCTCGACGCCGAGTGGGCCGTCGCTGGCCGCGCGCACCTCTTCCAATGCGGCGCGCACGGGCGGCGGTGCCAACCGGCCGAGCTGATAGCTTGGGCGCACCGCGTTCAGGCGGCGGAGGTCAGCCAGCATCGCGGCTTCGTCACCGAGCGCGTGGTAGACGAGGGCGCGCATCTCGAACAGCTCTAGGAGCTCCTCCACCGACAAATCCGCGTTGCGCGCCGCAGCGTCGAAGGTGCGCAAGGCGGTCTTGAAATTGGCTTCCTCGTAGGAGGCGACCGCCCTATCGAGCATGGGGTGCGCACGCACCGCCGCGGGCACCACCCAAATTGCAGCAAAAAGCGCAATAATTCCAAGCCTGACCTGCATTTCGACCGCCTCTCATCAAATTTAGTCAAAAATACATAAATATTCAAAGATTGCGGTGGTAACGGCAAATGGGCCTCAGTTAGGCTGTAGGTGACGTTGGGAGGACTTGATTGGGTGCCGAAGAGGCGGCGGCTCAAGAGGAGCCTGTGGTGGAGATCCTGTCTCCGGTAGATGACTCGGTAAAACCGGAGCGGACCGATCCGCAACGCATTGGCCGCTACGAGCTCTGCTTCGAGCTCGCCTCGGGCGGGATGGCGTCGGTGTACCTGGCCCGCATCGACGGCGTGTCGGGTTTCGAGAAGCTCGTCGCGCTAAAGCGCATCCACCGGCACCTCGCGAAGGAGAAAGGCTACGTCGACATGTTTCTCGACGAAGCTCGCATCGCATCGCGAATCACGCACCCTAACGTCTGCAGCGTCTTTGATTTCGGCGAGGCCGACGGCGAGCACTACATTGCGATGGAGTATCTGGTCGGCGAGCCGCTCTCGCGGCTGATGAGCCGTGCGGCGACCGATCACAACCAGCGAAGATCACCACTCCTTCCGTTGAGAATGGCCCGCATCATCGCGGATGCTTGCGAGGGCCTCCATGCGGCCCATGAGCTCAAAGACGCCAACGGTGATCTACTTCACGTCGTGCACCGTGACGTCTCACCGAGAAATCTCTTCGTGACCTACGACGGCGCGGTTCAAGTCGTCGATTTCGGGATCGCGAGCGCGAGTCAGCGCCAGCATCATACTTCGACGGGGCAGGTCAAAGGCACGTTTGCCTACATGGCCCCGGAGCAGCTGGCGGGCCAGCCGATCGACCGGAGGGTCGACATTTGGTCGCTCGGCGTGGCGCTCTGGGAGATGCTCGCGGTCAAGCGCCTCTTCAAGCGCGACACGACGGCGAACACCATCCATTCGGTTCTGTATGACGAGATCCAGCCACCTTCGGACTACCGGTCTCAAGTTCCGGAGGAGCTCGATCGAATCGTGCTCAAAGCGCTGGAACGCGACCCCAAGGTTCGGTGGCGAAGCGCGCGGGAAATGGGGCAGGCACTCCGACAATTCCTCGGGACCCAAAAGGAGATCATGGGCCCAGCCGAGCTGTCGGAGTGGATGGAAGAGGTGTTTCCGCAGGGAGAAGCGCGCAAGAGCCAACTGATGGAAATTGCGCGGATGGCGGGCACATCGTTGCCCAGCATGCCGCAAGCCAATGATACGGATGCCACGCTCACCGCAACGGATGTGCGGCTCAGCACAGCAACGGAGATCGCGGAGCCTGGGTCTCGGCACCCTAAGCTCCTGGCTGCCACGGTGCTGGGCGCCCTGGCGGTTATCGTGGCGGTCGCGGTCGCGTTCGGCCTCGAGGCGCCGCCCGAAGCTGAGCCGGTGGCCGACGACGCTGCTGAGGTGCAAGCCGAGGCAGTGGTGGAGGCGATCCGAGCGGAGGCCAGCGAGCCGACCCCAGCGAAGGCTACCGAGACGAGCCCTGAGGAACCCCGGGTCGAGACGATGCCGCAGGCTCAGAAGCGCACCCGGTCAAAGCAACGCGCCAAGGCGCAGCCCGGCACGATCAACCTCGTCACGCGGGGCGGCTGGGCCGAGATCTACGAGGGCAAGAAGTCACTTGGGAGTACCCCGCGCCGACTGACGCTGTCATCGGGACGGCACAAGCTGGTGCTGAAGCCGTTCGGCACGGACAAGCCGAAAACCGTGTACGTCGTGGTAGAAGCGAACAAGACCAAGAAGGTATCGATCGCTCTAGACTGAAGGACGATCTCATGATTGTCTGAAGTACCCATTGCCTACGGTCCTAGGAGATCAGATGGACACGACGCTACTTCGATCGGGCCTCATCGTCGACGGTCTGGGTGGTCCCGCCTTCGCCGGTCACGTGCTGCTGCGAGGTGACCGCATCGAGGCGGTCCTGCGGGAAGGCGACGCGACACCGGAAGCCGCGCGGCAGGTCGACGCAACCGGCTGTGTGATCGCTCCCGGGTTCATCGACATGCACTCCCACGCGGACTGGCAGCTTCCGCTGGATGATCACCCGGAGCTCCTGTCCGGCATGCTCGAGCAGGGAGTCACGACGGTGGTCGGCGGCAACTGTGGAATCTCGCCGGCTCCCTTGCGGCGCGAGACGCTCGCGCGACTTCACGACTTCGCGTCGATCGCCCGGGATGGCCCCTTCGAATACAGCTGGGAGTCGTTCGCCGAATACTTGGACCAGATGGAGAAGGGCAGACCCGCGCTCAACCTGGCCGAGCTCGTCGGACACTCGGCGTTGCGCTACGCCGGCTCCGACGCCGCGCGCGGGCCGATGCCCACTGAGGAGCTCTCGAACTGCCTCGACCGTCTGAGGCAAAGCCTCGAGGAGGGAGCGTGCGGCCTGAGCTTCGGTTTGGGTTACGACCCGGGCATGTACTCCTCGCTGGAGGAGCTGCAGGCGTTCTGCCAGGTGGCGGCCGAGGCGGATGCGACCGCCACGGTTCACCTCAAAGCGTACTCGCGCATCTCGCCCTGTTACCCCCTGACCACCCCGGAAGCCCACAACGTGCGCGCTCTGCGCGAGATGCTCGACGTGGCACGGCAAACGGGCGTGCGACTCCAGCTCTCCCACTTCATCTTCGTTGGACGACGCAGCTGGCCCAGCGTCGACGCCTGCCTCGAGATGGTGGACGCCGCTCGGCGCGACGGGCTCGACATCATGATCGACGCCTTCCCCTACACCTGCGGCAACACCACCATTCATGCACCGTTTCCCTACTGGTTCCTGGCGGCGATCCCCGGTGCCTACCAAAGCCGCCTCGCCCGCATGCGACTGCGCGTCGAGCTCGAGCTGGGCTTCCGTTTGGCAGGTTTCATCTACAGCGACTTTCAAGTGATGGACGCCGGCGTCGAAGGCTGGGAGGAGCTCAACGGCCTCACGATTGCCGAGATCGCTAGCGAATGGAAGACGTCGCCGTTCGACGCCATGCTCACCTTGGCTGAGCGAAGCAAAGGGGCGACGACCATGCTCTTCCACAGCTACAGTGGCGGCCCGCAAGACGAGCGCGCGCTCGAAACGGTGCTCGGCCACGAAGCATGCCTGTTCGAAACGGACGTGATCGTGAAGCGCGCCGGCCATCCCAATCCCGCTGCGCTTGGGACCTTCCCGCGGATCCTGGGGCCACTCGTGCGTGACCGCCGGCTTTTCGATCTAGAAACCGCGGTTCACCGCATGACGGGCGCAAGCGCGAACCGCTTTGGCATCGCCGATCGCGGTGTGCTCGAATCGGGCAAGGCGGCAGACGTCGTGGTCTTCGATGCAGCGCAGATCTGCGACACACCGCCCGAGGGCAAGCAACCCGCCGGACGCTCACGCGGCATCGAGCACGTCTTCATCAACGGGGCGCATGCAGTGGAGTCGGGAGTGTATCAGACCGGGGTTCGCGCAGGACGTGTCATCCGTCCGCGCTGACTGGTTCAGCTTGGTGCTGATCCATGCGCTAGCGCGAGAGAAGAACTGGATCCGCGAGCTCGGCTACTTCTTCGTCGGTGAAGACCCGCGAGCGCGTGAGAAACCGATAGCCCTCGGGCGCTTCGAGGGAAAAGCCTGCGCCGCGCCCTGGGACTGCATCGATGACGAGCTGGGTATGCTTCCACAGCTCGAACTGCTTGCCCCCGATGTAGACCGGCGTGCCTTCGACCTCACCGAGTCGCACGTCGTTCTGACCGATCAAAAACTCGCCGGCGGGGTAACACATCGGAGCGCTCCCATCGCAGCAGCCGCCTGACTGATGAAACAAAAGAGGCCCGTGGGCCGCGCGGAGCTTTCGAATCAGCTCCACGGCGGCCTCGGTGACTTTGACGCGCTCGACGGTCACGGTGACTCCGAGAAAAACCTAGAAGAAGCCCATCGGGTTCGGGTCGTAGCTCACCAGCAAGTTCTTGGTCTGCTGATACTGCGAGAGCATCATCTTGTGCGTCTCGCGGCCAATGCCCGAGTGCTTGTAGCCTCCGAACGCGGCATGGGCAGGGTAGAGGTGAGAACAGTTCGTCCACACTCGCCCCGCCTGAATGGCGCGACCGGCTCGATAGGCGGTGTTGGTGTCTCGCGACCAGACCCCAGCTCCCAATCCATAGAGCGTGTCGTTCGCGATCTCGATCGCGTCTTCGAAGCCCTCGAAGGAAGTCACCGACACGACCGGCCCGAAGATCTCTTCCTGGAACACGCGCATCTTGTTGTGACCGGCCAAAATGGTGGGCTCGACGTAGTAGCCTCCCTCCGCTTCGCCGCCGATATCGGCGCGCTTGCCGCCGGTCAGAACCTCGGCGCCTTCCTGCTTGCCAATGTCGATGTAGGCCATGATTTTCTCGAGCTGGTCGGTCGAGGCTTGGGCTCCGATCATCGTCTCGGTATCGAGCGGGTTGCCCAACTTGATCCTGTTCACACGCTCGACGGCCTCTTCGAGGAAGGTCCCGTAGATCTCCTTGGCGACCAGCGCACGCGAGGGACACGTGCACACCTCGCCCTGGTTCAGGGCGAACATCGCAAAGCCCTCCATCACTTTCTGGCGGAACTCATCGTCCTTATCGAGCACGTCCTTGAAGAAAACGTTCGGGGACTTGCCGCCTAGCTCGAGGCTCACCGGCACGATGTTCTCCGAGGCATACTGCATGATCAGTCGCCCGGTCGTGGTTTCCCCCGTGAACGCTACCTTGGAAACCCGCGGGCTCGACGCTAGCGGTTTGCCAGCTTCGACCCCGAACCCGTTGACCACGTTGAGGACGCCCGCGGGTAGAAGATCTCCGACGAGCTTCATCAGTTCGAGGATGCCCACAGGCGTTTGCTCCGCCGGCTTCAGAACGACCGCGTTGCCCGCGGCGAGGGCGGGCGCGACCTTCCAAGCGGCCATCAGGATGGGGAAGTTCCAGGGGATGATCTGACCCACTACACCAAGAGGCTCGGGGAAGTGATAGGCCACCGTGTCGTGATCGAGCTCCGCGACGGAACCCTCCTGAGCTCGAATGCAGCCGGCAAAGTAGCGAAAATGGTCGATGGCCAATGGGAGGTCAGCCGCCAAGCTCTCGCGGATCGGTTTCCCGTTGTCCCAGGTTTCGATGACCGCAAGCTTCTCGAGATTTTCCTCCATGCGGTCGGCGATCTTGTTGAGGATGTTGGCCCTCTCTGCCGCCGGAGCGCGTCCCCATGCAGGTGCAGCTTGGTGCGCCGCATCGAGGGCGAGCTCGATGTCATCGGCTCCGGAGCGAGGCACCTCGCAAAACGTTTGGCCGTTTACCGGACTGGGATTTTCGAAGTAGTTCCCGCTTCGCGGCTCTGTCCACTCTCCGCCGATGAAGTTCTGATAGCGGCTATCGAGTTTCGGTGCGTCGTGTTTCATGGCTGGCCTCGCTGCTCATGTGGGGGGGAGACCTGCGAGGATACACCAACTTGCCGGCCATGAGCTCCTAGGCTTCTATCGCGGGGGCGTTCTTCAACACGAAGCTCACGAAACGAGACTTCACCTGTTCGGATGCTAGGGCGCGCTCGGCGGGAGGCAGTTTCGTGAGCGCTTGCACGGCATGGTTGAGGAAAGCCGCACCACGGCTGTCGCTTTCGTCGAAGAGCAGATCGGCCAGGCGGCCGTGCTCGAGCATCTGCCGCACGACGCGCTCGATGGTGTTCTCGGGCACATGGCTCGGCTTTGCGCGACGCTCCATGCTGATAGCCTCCTGTTTGCAGGTTGTGGCACAGACTCCACAGCCAATGCAGAGCTCGGAATCGAAGACCGGCCGCAGCTCGTTCTTGCGTTTTCCTCCGCTGCGCTCTGGCGTCATCGCGATGGCCGCGACGGGGCAGGCTCGGGAGCAACGGGAGCAGCCCTTGCAGTCGTCGGGGTGGGCTTGCGGCTCGAACCCGCTGGGGTTGACCGCCCGAAGCCCGAAGTCGTTGATGGCGGAGAGCTGCCCGCAGCAGCAGGCGCAGCAGTTGCACACGTAGACCGGCTTGTTCTGTACGTTGTCGGCGATCTGGACCAAGCCGAGCTTGCGGGCATCCGTCACGATGGACAGGGCCTGCTCCTGGTCGACCGGGCGCCCGAAGCCACGCCGGATGACGAAGTCCGCCCCGCTGTCGAGCGATAGGCAAATCTCCTGGGGCGCGTCGCAGGCCTTGCCCAGGTGCTCGGCTTTGTGACGGCAGTAGCAGAGGGTGACTGCGAGCTGGTCGGCTTCCTGGATGAGCCTGGTCGTACGCTCCCAATCGAGCACCTCGGGAATGTCGGCGGCCAGCACGTCTTCATGCACCATGGCCCTCCCGACGACGGTGTCGTTGCCGAAGACCTCGCGGGCGAAAGTGTCGTCCCCGTGCATGTAGGCGTCCATGGCTTTTGCGACGCTCAGTTTGTCGAACATGTCGTGGGCCCGCATCATCGAGAACTCGAAGAACCCGACGACGGGTGGGGCCAGGAGGTACTTGGTGTCCCCGTTGCTCCGGCTGACGAGGTCCATGACCAGGCCCGTGTCGCAGAGTGGCTCGAGCTTCTCCCGCAGCTCGTGCGCCTGCATGTCGAGGCGACGGGCCAACCGGCTCAGCGACGTGGGCACCATCGGCATCCGCGACGCAAGCGCGGCCTCCTCGGGGGTGTACATCACCTCGAGGAGCTCACGCCAGCCTTCCAGGGCGCGCTCGTCTTCGGGCCTCGGCATGGCGACGGCGTGGTGGTCGAGGCGCTGCATCAGCCCCCGATACTCCTGCTTGAGTTGACTCATGTGGCCCATGGTCCACCTCCGCCGGCGAATGCATGCGAGGTTCGTGCCAGTGGTCAGGGCCTCTTTCGCGACAGCCAAAAAGGCCTGTGTAGTGACCGGCCGCAGGCAAGCGGCCAACACATCATACGCGCGTGCGGCGCATTCTGTGCGCACATTTGGTCTCAGGCGCAAAACCTTCATTCGGAAAGGTTCATTGACGGTCGCGTGCGACCCGCCCGGGGGCGAGGTCGTTGTCATTGGCTCGACGATCCTCAGCGCCCGCGGCGCGATGGGGTGCTGGTCCCCCTACCAGAACCACCGGACGACCCGCTCCCCCAGCCGCCGCCGCTGCGTCCCCTCGATGAGCCAGAGCTCGATGAGCCAGAGCTCGGCGTCCATCCTGAGCCGCCTCGGGATCGGCCGCCCCTGGCGCGGCCCCTGGAGAACGAACGAGAAGGAGTCGAAGACGGCCGGCCGACAGTGCCACTGCGTCCGTAGTTCACGGGGGGTCGGCTCACGACGCCGCGACCCCGGGGCGACTGGGGAACGGTGTCACTAATCGTCGGGCCTGTTCCGGCGCGCCCGAGCCTGGCGGCACGCGTCGCTCCTGTAGGAGCCCGATAGATGACCGTCGCCTGATCGGTCGGAGCTCGCGTGACGGCAGGGGTGCGAGCTGGCCGGGCACCAGGACGAACCGCGATGCCGTCGGCAGGTGCCCTCGTAGCGGGCGTCGGATGAGCGGTCGTCGGCCGCCGCGGAACAGACCTATGCACCGGCACCGGGCGATGCGTGGGGTAGTACGGATAATAGTACGGCGGGAACCAAAACCACGGTCGGAAGTAACCAAAGCCGACGTACACGCCGCACGGCCGATAGTAGCCGGGCACGAACCACCAAATGCTCCCGTAGTAATCCCATCGAGGATGCACGAAGACATAGTTGACCCGCTCCACCACGCAGTGACCATCCACCCAAAGGTACTGGCCGTTGCCGTAGTACCAATACCCGTCGACCCAAATCCCGTTCGGGCAGACTGGAATCTGCTCCTCGACGACGACGGTCTTTGGAGGCGGCGGGGCGTACTGCGTGGCGGCGGTCGGGGTGGGCTCTTGGACAACGATCACCGTCTCGCCATCGACCTGCTCCGTCGTGCCTTCCTCAGACTCGACGACGACGTATGTCGCTGGAGCCACCGCTTCGCTTGCTTGCCCCTCCCGAGCGTACCCATCGTGTGACACGTCCAGCTCGTACGTTGCCCCGGGGATGCCGTAGCCATCCGGCGCATCGGAGTCGGCTCCTGCCGCGACGGGCAACGCCATCACGATAAACACTGCAAAGAAAGCCACGCCTCGAGTGAACAAAATCATCACTCCCCTATGAGGATAAGCACGTTCAGCGGTCCCGTCCGCCTCGACCCGACGAATCCAGCCGATACTGGATCTTTCCATGCGCCCTAAACGCGGTCGTATTCCGGAATATCCGCGGTCTTGATCACCGACATCTCCGGCAGAAGGTCGGTTTCGGCGAGAAGAGTTCGCAGCACGACCTGGCCACGATGTCGGCCCTCGGTGCTGATCCAGTTCTTCACGCCGGGATTCTCGCCGCTGGCATAAATCCGAAACGAGCCATCCTCGTCATACACGGCCTGGCGATTGTTGATCGCCACCGGATAGTGCCGGTAGTCGCCCGCTTGAAGGTAGTTGTCGAATACCTGGCATGACCAATACCGACACGGCACGTCTTTGCCTTCGATGAGAATCGTCTCGTCGGCGGCGAGCTTGAATGAAACGCCCGAGTAGCCGATGCCTGGCCCGGGCAGATTGTTGGCGACAACCTTGGGGTCGATCAGCTCGAAGACCTCGTCCGGCGAGTACTCCTCGTGTTCTTCTTCCTCGACCGCAAGCTGACCGTCCGCTCCGATGCGCGTAGGCGTCGAGTGCGCATCGCTGTCGTACTCGATGTTGCTCATGCCTACGATGGCCGACACGCCCAGGCCTGCGTCGACCGTGTCGTGCATGAATGCGACGAGGCGGTCGAGCCCCGCGGAAAGGTCGGCGGCGGCGTACTGCGCTGGAGGCGGCACATCGTTCAGGCACTCGATGTTCATGATCGCAGCGCGGTACTTGCCCTTGTCGACCTCTATCACGCATTCCGGAAAATACTGCCGAGTCATGATGAAAGGCTGCTTGGCCTCGAGCTTCAACCAGTTCGTTGCCCCTTCGGGACGCTCCGCACTGATGTGGATCGTCGCCACTTGATCGCCGTTGTCCTCCTCGAAGGCGATGTCCTTGTCGATCAAGAAGCTTGCCATCGAGCGCATGCCGTCGTCGTCGCTCGCGTAGACGACGATCGAGAAGAAGATGTCGTCGCCCCGTCGGACCGTGAGCTCGTAGCAGAGCGACTCGTCGAGCTTGGCTTCGTGGTACAGCGTGTCCGGTCCGTCCCCGACGAAGCTCCGAATCGGGGTGAACGCGCGAGCAAGCACCGGATGAGCGCGGTCCGCCTCCATTTCGAGCTCGTGCCCACCGGCGATCAGCGAGGCCAGGTAGCGAAAGCCGTCCGCTCGCTCCCGTGGGCTTCGGGCGCCGATCGGGCCGACGATCTTCTCACCGATGTCCTTGAGCTGATCGGCAAACCGGTTCCATGCAGCTTGGCTGGGGGTTGTCATGACGGCGAGACTCTAGTCCGCAGCACGTTCGCTTGTCCAAGGCGGACTCACGCGCGCCGGCGGAGGTGTGCGACGAGCTCTGCGGGTGGCCAGACGAATGCTTCACGCAACTCGGCGTTCCGCTACAGGGCGCAGACTGCGTGCAGACTTGTGAGGCGCAGGTCGAAGTCGTCGAAGTCGCATGTGTACGCGCCATCTCGACGACGATCGCCTGCCTCGGCACCTGCGACGTGGAGTCGCTGACCCCGGAGGAGCAGCTCGCTTGCCAGGACGAGGCGGAGGCCATTTCGTCTGCCTGCGACTAGACGCCCCACCGTTGAGCCGGGGTGTGCCGGCACGGTTTACCAGCTGAATGTGACGTCCGAGTCATCGCGGGCGCGGCTTGGTATGCTATGTCGCGTGGTGAGGCGACCATGAGAAAAATAAGAACGCTATTCATTGCGCTCCTCGCCGGAGGCGCGTTCTTGTTGCCCGGCTCCGTGTCTGTGCCGCAAGCGAGGGCCGACGGACCGATCGTCATCCGCTTCGCCTCGCTGGCGCCCGCCGGCTCCGGTTTCATGAAGGTTACGAAGGCCTGGAACCGGAGCATCAAAAAGGAAACCGAGAACCGCGTCGAGCTCCGAATCTACTCCGGTGGCAGCCAAGGTGACGAGAGAGATTTTGTCCGCAAGATTCGGGCGGGGCAGATGGATGCCGCGGGCATATCGACCACGGGGCTCGGAATGGTGGTTCGCCCGGTCCTGGTGTTGACGGCGCCAGGCTTGATCACCGAATACGACGAGCTCGTGCGCGCGCGTACGGAGCTCAACGATCGCTTTAGCCAGATGTTCGAGGACGCCGGGTTCGTTCTCTTGAATTGGGGCGAAGCTGGCAAGAACCGGCTCTTCTCGATGGACGAGTTCGCCAAACCGGAAGACCTCAAGACCCGGCGTCCGTGGGCGTGGAAAGACGACCCCGTATTCGCCGAGTTCGTCCGCGTGATCGGCGCCAACCCCGTTCGGATGGGTCTTCCCGAGGTCTATGGTGGGCTGCAGACGCGAATGGTCGACACCGTTGCCGTCTCGGCCCTCGCGGCGGTCGCGCTCCAGTGGTACACGCGCCTCAAGTACATGGCCAAAGAGAACTTCAGCATCATGGTTGGTGCGGGAATCATCAAGCGGGAGAAGTTTAACGAGCTCTCGGAGCACGATCAGAAGGTCTTGCTCGCGACCAGCGTGCGAGCAGCGAAGGCGAACGATTCCCTGGTGCGGCGCGATGACGCGCGGGCCTATGCGTCTCTCGTCAAGCGCGGCATGATCGAGGTCGACACCTCGGCCCACGAAGTAGAATGGGACGCCGTTGCGAAGAAGGCGCGCGAGAACCTCGCAGGGCGTGTCTACAGCAAGAGCTTGCTCGAAGCCGTCGAAAAGGTCGTAGCCGGCAAGTAAGAGGCAGCTCGAAGTCATCGCGGCCGCACCGCAGGTGGAGAGCGAGCAGCGTCCGACCGGCCCATGTGGTACACGTCGTCGAAACTGCACGCAATGCGTGAGAAGGGATGCTCGATGCGTAGCTGGACAATACTCGCCTGCACCACTTGGCTGATGCTCGCTGGCTGTGACTCGAGCTCCGAGCCGGCCATCACCTGTGCGACGGACATCAGCGTGGGGGAGGTTCAACCCTTCGCGATGCCGACGCCGTCACGCACGGAGGGCATCACCTTCGACGCCTCCGGCAAGTTGTTCGTATCCTCTCTGCCGAACGAGGGCGACAACCAGCTTCTCGAGCTCGCGACCAACGATGCTTGGGAGGTGGCTGCCGAAGCGGAGTCGATCCTCGGTCTCGCAAGTCA
>CALJYC010000009.1 GCA_937984275.1 uncultured bacterium
TGAAGTTGATGGTGGGGCCGATGGGGACGATGCGGGTTGGGTTGATGCTTTCGTGGCTGCCGTAGTAGTGGTGCTTGATGTGGTGCATGTTGACGGTGCCTTTGACTCCGGGCACTTGGTAGAGTTCTCGGGTGTACGCCCCGAGGTTGGGGTAGTCGGTGATGCGGCGCAGGTTGGTTTTGAAGTGCCCCACGTAGACCGCATCGAACCGGACGAGCGTGGTGAACAGGCGCCAGTCGGCTTCCGTGATTTGGTCGCCGGCTAGGTATCGCTGCTTCGAGAGCCGCTCTTCGAGCCAATCCAGAGTGTCGAACAACGCGATGACCGCCTCCTCGTAGGCCTCCTGTGTGGTGGCGAAGCCAGACTTGTACACGCCGTTGTTGAGCGTGTGGTAGACGCGGTCGTTCACTTCGTCGATGTCGGCGCGCAGCGCTTCGGGGTAGAAGTCGCCCGGCGTGGCGCCCAAATGATCGAACGCACTGTCGAACATGCGGATGATCTCCGACGACTCATTGCTGACGATGGTTCCGGTCTTCTTGTCCCAAAGCACCGGCACCGTGACGCGCCCGCTGAAGTTGGGCTCGGCCGCGGTGTAGAGTTGATGCAAGAACTCGGCGTCCCGGACGGGGTCGGGAATCACCCCATCGCCCTCGTGGAACGTCCAACCCTGGCCGCCCATGAAGTGGTTGACCACCGAGACCCCGATCATGTCCTCGAGCCCCTTGAGCTTTCGGAAGATCAATGTGCGATGCGCCCAGGGGCATGCATACGACACATAGAGGTGGTAGCGCCCGGCCTCCGCCTTGAACGCCTTGCCGCTTGGCGCGTTCTCGCCGTCGGGCGTGATCCAGTTTCTAAACTTGGCATTGGTCCGCACGAACTTTCCGCCCGTGCTCTTCGTGTCGTACCAAATGTCGCGCCAAACGCCTTCTACTAGCTTTCCCATGTCATTCCTTTTCGTGATTCAAAGCAAGTGGCCCATCTTGCCGCTTTGGTAGTCGCGGAAGGCCTGGCTGATTTCTTCCCGTGTGTTCATGACGAAGGGGCCGTAGGCCACCACCGGTTCGTCGATGGGCTCCCCGGCGAGCACCAGGACGCGCGCGCCCTTGCTTGCGTGAAGCTGCACGGCGCCGTCGTCGTTCGGATCGAAGACACCGAAGTGCCGTGCTCCGATCGGCTCCCGAGCCGGTCCCGCCGTCACGTCCCCTTCGAGCGGAAACACCAGGGTCGTCCAGCCGGTCGGGAGCTCGAGCTCTGATGTGCCGTCTTCGTGGAACCGAAGATCAAGCGTGGTGATCGGGGTGTGCGTTCGAGCAGGCCCTGCCTCGCCTCCGAGAGACCCGGCGACCAATCGCGCCTCGGCCGCGCCGAGCTGCAACCGCGGAAACTCGCGATCGAGCAGCGGCTGGTACCTCGGCTCGCTCATCTTCTTGTCGGCGGGAAGGTTGACCCAGAGCTGAACCATCTCGAAGTCGCCACCGCGCTCGGAGAATGCTTGCGAGTGCTTCTCTTCGTGAACGACGCCCGAGGCAGCGGTCATCCACTGCACGTCACCCGGTCCGATTCGGCCACCGCCTCCTGCAGAGTCGCGGTGCTCGACCTCTCCTTCGTAGGCAAAGGTCACCGTCTCGAACCCGCGGTGCGGATGCTCGCCCACGCCGCGCCTCCAGGGCGAAGGATCGAAGTGCCTCCGCGCCCCATGGTCGAGCAGGAGGAACGGGCTCAACATCTCGGCACCGAGCTGCGGCCAGAAGACCGTCTTGACGTAGAAGCCATCACCGACCCAGTGCTCGGGCCCAGGTGCAAAGACCCCCTGGAGTGCCCGCGGCGTCGGTGTCGTTTGATTTGCCGTTTGCATGTTTGCCTCCCGCTTAGAACGGCCAAACAGCTTCGGGGCGAGGGCCCAGCCCGCTACGGCTGCCATTGCGGCGCCGATCGTGGCCAGCACCCCTCGTCTCGAAGTCCCTTGGTCCATGTCTCGACTCTGTTACCGAAGGGCTCAGGCCGGCAGACCGCATCGGATTGACATAAGGTTGCGTAAACGCAACTCTCGATGAGAAATGAGGGCAGATAAGGACAATATTGCAACGTTTGTGGAGGTGATTCGCCGAAATAGCCTCGCTGCAGCCGCCAGGCACCTCGGCGTGCCCAAGTCCACGGTCAGCCGCCGCCTGGCCCGGCTCGAAGAGCAGCTCGACACGAAGCTCGTGCACCGGGACGCCCGCCGCGTGACCCCAACCCCGGAGGGCACCCGCTTCTACGATTCGGTGGTCGACGCGGTCGACGTGCTGGACACCGCGGTGGCCACGATCGAAGAGAGCACGACCAAGCCTCGCGGCACGATCCGCATCACGGCCCCGAGCGACCTGGGTCGAATGCTTCTGTTGCACGAGCTCGTGGGTTTCATGGAGCGGTATCCGGACATCTCGCTCGACCTGGTGTTCACCAATCGCTTCGTCGACCTGGTGCAGGAGCGCGTCGATGTCGCGGTGCGCGCCGGCCTCGTCACCGAACCCAACTTGATCGCGCGTAAGCTCCTGCCGTCGGACTTCCAGCTGGCCGCTCACGTCGCGAACGACATCGACTGCGACGACATCACCGGGCTCGAAGCCTATCGGTTCGTCCTCTACCGGAAGCGCGGGCGGACGCAGGTCCTTCGCCTGGAGAAGGGCAGCGGCGCGACCCACGAAACCGTCGAGCTCACAGTCTCGGGCCGGGTCAACGTCGACGACTACACCGCGATGGTCGAGCTGGTCGCAGCAGGGCAGGGCATCGGCCTCATGCCGGAGCTTCACGTCGCAGAGGGCGAGAAGGCAGGACGTTTAGCCCGGATCTTCCCAGACTGGGTCCTCCCCGCCCCGCCTATTCACTTGGTGTATTCCACGAGGCAGCTTCCCGAACGAGTCCGCCTGCTCATCGACTTCCTCTGCGATGCCCTCCACGCGCCCGCAGCCTGACGAGGATTCCGGGACCCGTCTTGAACAGAGCGGGGGGAAGCGGTAGTTTCCGCCCATGCACCGAGTCATGAGCGCCGCGATTCTCACCCTGTCGTTGCTGATCGTGAGTCCGATCGCCGCGCAGGAGGCCCCTCCGCCCGCGGTGGTCATCACGACCTCGCCGAACCAAGTCTCCCCGAGCCCGGGTTACTATCAATACGAGCTCGAGGACGCCCGAGAGCGCAGCCGGCGCGTCCGCGTCGCGCTCATCTCCACGAGCGCCGTGTTTGGTGTGGGGCTCATTCTCGCGGGCGTCGGAGCCTCGCAATGTGAGGTCATCCAGCGAATCAACCAGGACGAGATCCTATGCAACACTGCTGGCGACGTGCTCGTTCCGCTTGGCGCCGCAGTCCTCGGGGCGGGCGCAATCGGCATGATCACCTCCGGCATCATGCTCGGCGTCCGCAACAAGCAGAAGCGCGAGAT
>CALJYC010000010.1 GCA_937984275.1 uncultured bacterium
GTCTTTGTAGTAGCCCATGAAGACGTTGGGGCCCTTGACCATGATCTCGTCGTCGTCCGCGATCTTGACCTCGACGCCCGGGATTGCGGGACCGACGCTGCCAAAGCGGTACCGGTCCGGGGTGTTGAAGCTCGTCGGGCCGGTGTCCTCCGACTGCCCGTAGACCTCGAGAACCACGAGGTCCAAGCTCGCGAAGAACTCCAGCACCTCGCGTGCGATCGGCGCAGCGCCTGTGACGCAAATACGGGCGTTGCCCATGCCGATTGCGGGCTTGAGCTTCGAGAAGATCAGCTTGTTCGCGAGCTGATATTGCAAGCCTTTGTTGCCGCCAGGCCTCTTGTTGGTCTCCCAGCCCACCTTCATGGCCCACTTTACGAGCTTGGCCTTTACCCCCGTCGCGTCTTTGAGCTTGGACGCGATGCCTGCATGGAACTTCTCCCAGATGCGCGGCACGCCAAAGAAGACGGTTGGCTGCACTTCCTTGAGGTTCTCCGGCACCGCTTCGATCGACTCGGCGAAGTACACCGGATAGCCGGTGGTGATCGGAACGTGAAGCGTGAACATCTGCTCGGCGATGTGCGAGAGCGGTAGATACGAAAGCGAGCAGTCCGCGGGGCTGGGTGCGACGATCTCAGCGGCCACGTTGGCGGTCCACGAGAGGTTGTGATTGCTCAGCATCACGCCCTTGGGCGGGCCGGTCGTGCCCGATGTGTAGATCAGGGTTGCAAGCGCCTTCGGGTCTAGGCTCTCGAGCCGGTCGAGATACGCTTGCTTCTCGACTTCGTCACCCTTCGCTAGGAACTCTTCCCAGCTCATCACGATGTCGTCCGCGATTGCAGGGGCGCCTTTCATGGTGACGACATGCTTGAGGTTCGGCATGTTGGCGCGCTCGGCTTGCACCTTCCTCCACTGGTCCTCGTTCTCGACCAGGATGACGGGTGCTTCCGCGTGGGCAACGATGTAACGAACCTCGACGGGGGAGCAGGTGGTGTAGATGCCTGCCGGAGCGCCCCCTGCGCCGATCGTCGCGATGTCGATGACCGCCCACTCGGGCCGGTTGAATCCGAGGATGCAAACGGTTTGCCCCGGCTCGAAGCCGAGCGCGATCAACGCGCGTCCCGCCTGCGTCACCTGGTCGGAGTAGGTACCCCAGTTCGTCGGCTTCCAGCTCCCACCTTCGCGGACGTAGTACGCCGGATCGTTGGGGGACTTCTTCGCCCTTTGCAGCAATCGATTGGGAATCGTGTCAGTAGCCACAGCGTCACCTCTTGGGTTGCCGGCCGTCCACCGGCCAGGACCGCGCAATATAGGCCGAGATCACCCCGAATGTGAAGGGCAACCTGCCCACGCATGTGCTAAATCGCCCCCTTCACGGAGGAGTGGCCGAGCGGTCGAAGGCGGCGGATTTGAAATCCGTTGTAGGGGCGACTCTACCGGGGGTTCGAATCCCTCCTCCTCCGCCATTTCGTCTTTCAGTCGCTGGGACGTAAACGTACCCGCCGGTTTCCATCTCGCCTCCGGATCGAGTAGCGTACACGCCTCTGTGGAGGGAACCATGACGCTGCAAGGAACGATGCTCTCGCGAATCGAAGGCTGGGCGAAGTCCAATGGGGGCGACGCCGCCATTCACGATCGCAATCCGGATGGCACCTGGGCGAACACGACCTGGGCCGGGTACTGGGCCAGCATCCGACGAGTTGGCAAGGGGCTGATGGCCCTTGGCCTGCAGCCGGAGGATTGCGTGGCCATCGTTGGCGCCAACCGGCGCGACTGGGTGATCTGCCAGCATGGCATCAACGCTGCGCAGGGCATTCCGGCGCCGCTCTACACGACGCTTCTGCCGGAGCAGATGGCCTACATCGTCGGCAATGCGCAGGCGAAGGTCGTCATCTGCGACGACCAAACGCAGCTCGACAAGTACATCTCAATTGCCAAGGGCGACACTACCATCGAGCACATCGTTACGATGGACGACCTCGGCTCGAGCGACCCACGCGTCATCACCCTCGCTGCCCTGATGGAGAAGGGCGATTCAGTGGACGATGCCGAGCTCGACGCGCGACTTGCTGCCGTGCAGATGGATGACGTTGCGCTCCTGGTCTACACCTCGGGCACGACAGGGCTCCCCAAAGGGGCGATGCTCACGCACCGAGGAATCGACCTGATCGCCAATGCCGTTGCGGAGGTGTTCCCCTCGCTCCTCGAGACGAAGACCCGAAACGTCAGTTATCTACCCCTGTGTCACGCGGCCGAGCAAGGGATGACCAACTTTGCCGGGCTCATGGTCCAAGCCGAGACGTACTACTGCGGCGACCTCACGCAGATCAAGGACTACCTGGCCGAGGTGCACCCGACGATCTTCCTGGCGGTGCCGCGTGTCTGGGAGAAGTTCGAGGCTGCGCTTCGGGGCAAGTTGGCCGAAGCCACCGGCATCAAAGCCAAGCTGGCGAGCTGGGCGCGACAGACCGAGCTCGAGGCGTTCAAGCAGGAGGCCGCGACGGGTCGTCCGGTGTCCAGCTTCTCGCGCAACCTCGCCAACAAGCTGGTCATCTCCAAGATCAAGGATGCCCTCGGCTTGGATCAGCTGCAGGTCGCGCTCAGCGGCGCGGCGCCGATTTCGGTCTCGACCTTGGAGTTCTTTGCATCGATCGGCCTGCCGATTCACGAGGGCTACGGCATGACGGAGACCACCGCGTTTGCGTCCGTACAGCCGTACGGAAAGCTCAGGTTGGGCACCATCGGCAAACCCCTTCCGGGGGTTGAAGCGATGATCGCCGACGACGGCGAGATCATGCTCAGAGGCATCAACATGGTGAAGGGCTACTTGCGCTTGCCCGATAAGACGGCGGAGCTCTACAACGAGGAGGGCTGGATGCACACTGGCGACCTCGGCGCGATCGACGAAGATGGGTACATCTCGATCACGGGGCGAAAGAAGGACCTGATCATCACCGCTGGCGGAAAGAACGTGGCCCCCGCCGAGATGGAGGGGTACCTGCAAGCGATTCCAGGCGTCGGACAGGCCGTGGTCGTCGGCGACAGGCAGCCGTATCTGTCGGCGTTGATCGTGCTCGACCCGGAGGCGCTGCCCGAGCTCGAAGTGGCCTCGCAGATTTCCGATTTGAGCGACGTCGCGACGGCCGCCCGGAACCCCGACGTGAAGCGCTACATCGAGCAGGAGATGCAAGAGCTCTGCAACTCCAAGGTCGCCCGTTACCAGACGATCAAGAAGATCCGGATTCTTCCGACCGTCTTCAGCGTCGACGGCGGCGAGCTGACACCCACCCTCAAAGTGAAACGCAACATCGTGAACGAGAAGTACGCGAGCGAGATCGCGGCGTTCTACGCGGAGGGTCAGCCGGCCGCCGAGTCCGCCCGAGCGTGATTGCGTGAGCCGCCCCTGAGCGATGACGGTTGCCGCGCGTTTTTGGCGCCTGCTTGGCGCTAGGCGCAAGACCTGCGCCCCGCGACGAGGGCGAGCCCCGAAAGTGCTTCGGAATCGCCTGGCACGACCATTGCCTCCCTCTTGGCGGGTCCTTGAATGGAGGTCGTGATGAAGTATTTTATCTGGAACTGGGTCGGCGTGTTCTCGTTGCTCATCCTGCCGTTCGCGGGGTGCAGCGGCTCGACGAATGAGGGCGGTGCCGGGTCGGGCGGTGACGCAGGTGCCGGCGGGGCTGCGGGTACGGGGGGAATGGCGGGTACCGGTGGCAGTGAACCGGCTCCCCCGGGTCTTTGGATAGGTTCGGGCCAAGGGGGTGCCGACGGTGCTTTCACCATCTGTTTCCATGTCCGCGAGGACGGACAAGCCCTAGTGCGACCCTTGAATCCAAGCGCGGAATGCGGCGCGAGCTCGCTCGAAGTCGACTTCGACAACGACAACTGTGATTTTGCCACCAACGCGGAGATCCCCATCGTCGGCGGGTCCTTCCATCTGCTCAACGAGGGGGGTGGGCTTGGGGTGTTCTGGGACATCAGCGGCATCTTTGATGGAAACACTGCGTCGGGTGAGGCGGAAACCGGTTCGATACCGAATGAGACCTGCTCCGGTTCCTGGATGGCCACCCCCAGCCCGTGAAGCTACGGCACACCAAGTAGGATCGGGCGCACCTCTCAACCCGCCCGCGAAAAACTCAAAAAGAAGGGTCAGGCCCCCTTTTTTGGCGCAGAACTTGCGCCTAGATCCTGTCGGGAATCGCATGACCGGCTTCGATCTCTGAGCTAAGGTCGTCCGCGAGAAACGGAGGCTACGGGCATGAGCGATAGAGTCGAAAAGATCCTAGCAAACTACGCTGGGGAGAATCCTGGCGTCATCGGAAACCTTAGGCGGCTAATGAACACCGGGCGGCTCGCCGGCACCGGCAAGCTCGTGATCCTGCCGGTTGACCAAGGCTTCGAGCACGGGCCGGCGCG
>CALJYC010000011.1 GCA_937984275.1 uncultured bacterium
GTGAGGTCCGAGCGCCGAGCAATCGGGCAAGCAGTGTCCGTACGCCCCGGTGTTCTCGCTGTCCCCGTCGTCACAGAACTCGAAGCGCGTTGCAACGCCGTCACCACAGGTGTAGTTGCAGGTCGAGCTCTGGGTGACGAACCCGTCGAGTGTCAGGCTGAAGTTCGATGCGCCGGTGTGTCGCTCGGCGTGGAAGATGGCAACCTCGTAGACGTTCCCCGGTGTCAGGCGCGCCTTGCAGGCAGCCACGATGGCATCTTGGGTGTCGCTTCCTGCATCGGCGGGGTCTGCGAAGCTCATCACGTCGGTGACGCTTGGATGAAGCCCACCCACGTCTAGACACAGGAATCCGTCCACGAATACCCAGAGGTCGTCGTCCCCGCTAAAGGAGAGCACCTCGTCGCCCTGGTAGACGAAGAAGTAGTGCACCTCGGTGGTGAAACCGAAGTTACGTGGGCCGCTTCCGCAGGGTGGAAGTGGGTCGCCGCAGCTCGGGACGTGGAGAATCTCGCCGTACGTCATGGCACTAGGCCACCCCACTGGGCCCAACGCCGGATCGTCCAAAGGGAAGAACCCCGGCGGATGGTCATCGCTGGAGAACTCATAGACGTTATCGCCCGTCTCATCGAGCACGAGCTCCCCCACGACTTCGATGTTGCCCTTCGGCTCGAGCGTGGGGCTCGTCCGGTACCATTGAGCGAACGATCCGTCTTCGTTGTGAGGCGGGCCGAGTTTACCGGCATCTGCGTCGTAGAGATTCTCGCCGGAGATCGTGGGCTTTCCCTCCAGGTCCAGGTAGTCCGATGTGATGTGGAACGCGATCGAGCCGTTGTGGTCGTTCGGATTGTTGAAGTCCAGGCTTACAGGAGACCCCTCATCGACGTCGGCGCTCCGGAAATCCCGGTAGATCACTGGAATCGTAAGCGGGTCTGGCAGATCGACCGGCGTCAACACGCATTCGAACCCGTCTTCGCGCTGACAAGTGCTGGAGCACCCGTCGCCGTCGCTGGCATTGCCGTCGTCGCACGCCTCGTTCGTACCGGGGAGGATCACCCCATCACCGCACACGGGCGTGCAAACTCCTGCTCTGCAGTCCGGCTCGTTGTTGCACGCGCTGTCACATCCATCGAACGGCGTGGCATTGCCGTCGTCGCACTGCTCGGTCCCCTCACGGAGGCCGTCCCCACATTCGATCGGCTCACACGCCTCGCCAGGAATGTCGCACTTGAATCAGTCCTCGAGCTGACACTCTTCTGAACATCCTGGTGTGCTCGCATTGCCATCGTCGCACTGCTCGAAACCAGCGACGATCCCATCACCGCACTCGGTGGCGATGCATGCCACCCCGGGAAGCGGGCAGTCCCATCCGGCCTCGCGCTCGCAGGTGGCGCTGCATCCGTCACCGCCAGTCCCATTGCCATCGTCGCAAGTCTCAGGCGGGTCGATGCGGGAGTCCCCGCATACGATCTGCACGCAGAGGGCGCCGACAGTCGGACACCGATACCCGGGCTCGATCATCGCGCAGTCCGCAGCGCACCCATCGCCACTGGTGTTGTTCCCATCGTCGCAGGCCTCGACGGCGTCGCGCACACTATCACCGCAGTCCAACGGAATGACGCCGCCGGTTCCGCCTTCTCCGTCCCTGCCGGACGAACCCGATTCATCCGAACAAGCCGGGACAATAGCCAAGGCGAGGCACAACCCCACCGCCCCTGTCAGGACACGAGAAAACCCCATGCCTTCATCTTAGTGGTTCACAGAATGGCAGCCAAATCGCCTGGTCTTGGGGGCCTACTCAACGTCTACGGAGGCGCCTCCAGGCGCTGCGCCAGCACATAGGGCTGAACGATGAGCACGGTGAAACGCTCGTCGGTCTCGTTGCGCCACGCCTCGATCTCGGGCGCGGTGGCCCGCCTGAGCTGCTGCGCTGCCATCCAGCGCTGCACTTGCTCACCGTGGTCTTGAGCGACAGCCACCGCTACTTCCAGCAGATCCAGTTGAGAATCGACGATCACCAAGCCGCCACGCTTGGCGTGCGGCGCCAGCGGCTTCCAGTCGACACGGTGGATCTGCTGTTCGAGCTGGGCGCGTAGGTCATCGCTCATCCACGAAAGATGCCCCGCCCTCCTGGGGGCCGGCAAGCAGGGCCGAAAGTTCTGGGCTCAAACCCCTTGAAAACGCCTGAGCAACCCAACGGAACAGCCTCACGCGGATGCTCGGCAGAGACGATACCAGTGCTCGCCGGGTCGCAACAGCAGCTGTAAGGGCTTCGGCAAGTGAAAGTGCGAAGGCTCTACGTGGGTGATCTGCCAACCGGGAAAGGCTTCCTCCACCTCGTCGCGATTCGCACCACGGATCAACGGCCTCCTGCGCTTCGGCCAAACGAGCAAGAGGACAGTCGCGTCTGGAGAGGCGACCGCGGTGATTCCGCGCCCCATCGCCTTGCGTTGAACGTCGTTGAAATCGTGGAAGGTTCCCGTGTCGAGCACCAAACGGAAGCCGCCGTCAATGTCGGCCTGCTCGAGCGCAGTCACATCGCCCCGAACGAACCTCATCTGAACGCCGGCCTCGAGCGCGCGGTCCCGCCCGCGCCGGAGCGCCTTGTCGACGATGTCGAGTCCGGTGACCTGCCAGCCCCGTTTAGCTAGCTCGACACCCCAAATGCCACTCCCGGTTCCGATATCGAGCGCCGGGCCGTAAGGAGGCTCACGCCCGCTCTCCTCACGGTCAAACATCTCCGAGATCTTCTCGGCGAACCGCGGATCGGCGGCGGCGTCCTCCCAGGGATGGAAGCCGAGCCAATAGGCGAGCCGATAGTTCATGGCGGCCTCCTTCGTGCCACCAAAGTACTCCGGTCTACCGGCGAAGATCCAGGGGCTCCGCAGACCTCCTCGTCACGGTTGGAGTAGACTCCGCATATGGAGGCCAACCTTGGCGATCCCAACGTGATCGACAGCGTTCTTCTCTGCCTCGGCGGTCTGGGCCTTTTCTTGCTCGGAATGGTCGTGCTGACGGAGGGCTTACGCGCCCTGGCCGGCCGTGCCTTGCGTCGCTTGCTGAGCCGTTTCACCCGGAGCCCCCTCTCTGGTGCGATGACCGGCGCCGCCACCACCGCTGTGGTGCAATCTTCGAGCGCGACCACCGTGGCAACCGTGGGCTTCGTCGGCGCCGGCCTCCTCACGTTCCCTCAAGCGCTCGGCATCGTCCTCGGCGCAAACGTCGGCACGACGATCACCGGCTGGCTCGTGGTGTTGCTGGGTTTCAAGCTCGAGCTCGGCACCGCGGCACTGCCAATCGTGTTGGTCGGCGTGCTCATCCGCCTCTTCACAGGGGGCCGTGCTTCTTCGGCCGGTTTCGCGGTAGCGGGATTCGGGCTCATCTTCGTGGGCATCTCGCTCCTACAACAGGGCATGGGTGGATTCGTCGGCATCGTTACGCCCGACAGCTTCCCCAGCGACACGTGGACGGGGCGCTTGCTTCTCGTGGTGTTCGGCATTTCATTCACCCTCGTCACGCAATCTTCCAGCGCAGGCGTGGCCATGGCCTTGGCTGCGGTCAATGCCTCCGCAATGACGGTACAACAAGCCGCCGCAGCGGTGATCGGGATGGACATCGGCACGACCGTAACGGCTGTCCTCGCCACCGTTGGCGGGTCCGTGCATGCGAAACGCACTGGCTATGCCCACGCCATGTACAACGTGTTCGCGGGCATCGGGGCGTTCATGATCCTCGTTCCCTTGATGCGTGCCCTTGAACGCTTCGCACCTCGCCTACTTGCCTCCGAGCCAGAGCTCGTCCTGGTAGGGCTCCACACCTTTTTCAACCTCCTTGGCGTGAGCATCGCCTTGCCCTTCGCGGCCAGGTTTGCGGGCCTCCTGGTCCGGCTCGTCCCTCTGAAGCTCGTTCCCTTCGCGCACAGTCTCGACCGGTCCCTCCTCGATGCGCCCGCGGCTGCCCTGGACGCGCTCGGCGCAACGCTTGCCGATCTTACGGCCACGACATTTGAGATGATCCTGCAGTTGCTTTCCGCCGCCGGCGGGCACGGTGTCGAGGCACGCGTTGCACAAGTGCGCCAAGCGTTGAGCGAGACGCGGGACTATGTGGAGAACATCCGCAGTTCACCCGATCAGGGATGGACCTACGGTCGACATCTCTCCGCGATGCACGTGATAGACCACCTCGACCGCGTAGCAGATCGCTGCGCGGAAACCGAGCGCTGGGGCACCTTGAAGGAGGACTCACAGCTCGGGATAATCACGAGAGAGCTCGCGCCAGCGGTGGACGAAGCGCGCACAGCGCTCGTGCACGGAGAACGGACAGTCCGCGAGGACAACCTCGAGGCGGCATGGCAGTTGCTTCAACACCAGGGCCGCGAATACCGCGAGCGCGTGCTCGAGCAGGTTGCCTCGGGAGGATTCGACGCGGTCGAAGGCATCGAACGTCTCGATGCAGTGCGAGGCGCAAGGCGGGTCGCCTACCACGCCTGGCGGATCGCGTACCACCTGAACCGTTGCCGTGCGCACGACGCTCCAACAGAAGGAGTCGGGGCCACCGGCGTTCCACCTCACACTGAAGGGGAACCACCGGAGCCGGACTGAGGACGCAGCCACCCGCGCGTCGAGCATGTGACGATGTCCCCAAGGCCGATTGACCTCCCCCAGCCAGAGCGGTAGTGTCGCGCTCTTCGATCTAGACAAAGGGAGATGAGTATGATGCGCGTCTATTGGTTCTCGGCGTTGCTGGCCGTCACGTTCGCGACCGCCGCCCTTCCGGCTGCGGCGGCAGAAAGCGGCAAGCAAACCAAGCCCAACATCCTCGTCATCTGGGGCGACGACATCGGCCAGTCGAACATCAGCGCGTATACGATGGGGCTGGTGGGTTACCGCACGCCGAACATCGACCGCGTCGCGGCCGAAGGCATGATCTTCACGGACTACTACGGCGAGCAGAGCTGCACGGCGGGCCGCTCTTCTTTCATCACGGGTCAGAGCGTATTTAGAACTGGGCTGAGCAAAGTCGGAATGCCGGGCGCGGATCAAGGTCTCAGCAAGGCAGACCCCACCATCGCGGAGATGTTGAAGCCGCATGGCTACGCGACCGGCCAGTTCGGAAAGAACCACCTCGGTGACAAGGACGAGATGCTCCCGACCAACCACGGCTTCGACGAGTTTCTCGGGAACCTCTACCACCTGAACGCCGAAGAGGAGCCGGAGAACGCGGACTACCCGAAGAACCCCGAGTTCCGAAAGCGCTTCGGGCCGCGCGGGGTCATTCACAGCTACGCGGACGGCCGCATCGAGGACACGGGCCCGCTAACCAAGAAACGAAGGGAGACCATCGACGACGAGACCGTCGCGGCGGCAATGCGATTCATCGAGCAGGCCAACAAGGCTGGGAAGCCGTTCTTCGTCTGGTGGAACGGGACGCGCATGCACTTCCGCACCCACGTAAAAGCCGAGCACCGCGGCATCTCGGGACAGGATGAGTACGCAGACGGCATGGTCGAACACGACATGCATGTCGGGCAGCTTCTCTCCTTGCTCGACAAGCTCGGCATCGCGGACGAGACATTCGTATTTTACAGCACGGACAACGGTCCGCACTACAACACCTGGCCCGATGCCGCTGCGACACCGTTCCGTGGCGAGAAGAACACGAACTGGGAAGGCGGATGGCGCGTCCCGGCCATGGTGCGCTGGCCCGGCAAGATCAAGGCTGGCTCGATCTCCAACGAGATCATGCACCACATGGACTGGCTGCCGACTTTCGTCGCGATGGCGGGCGACGCCAACGTCAAAGAGAATCTCAAGAAAAAGAAGAAGCGACGCCAAAAGGGGTTCCGGGTGCACCTCGATGGCTACAACTTCCTGCCCTACCTCAACGGCCAAGAAGAGAAAGGGCCCCGCAAGGAGATCTTCTACTTCTCGGACGACGGTGACTTGACGGCCGTGCGTTACAACGACTGGAAAGCCGTGTTCATGGAGCAAAAGACCGAAGGCACGCTGCGGGTCTGGATGGACCCGTTCATTCCGCTGCGGGTACCGTTGATCTTCAATCTGCGTCGCGACCCCTATGAGCGCGCGGAGGTCACCTCGAACACCTACTACGACTGGCTGATCGATCGGGCTTACATGCTCTACGGGGCGCAAGCCATCGTCGGAAACTTCCTGCAGACGTTCAAGGAGTTCCCGCCTAGGCAGAAGGCTGCCAGCTTCACCGTCGATCAGGCAATGCAGAAACTGAAGCCCCAAGCACACTAGCGCGCGATTCAACAAACCGGAGGCAAATCATGGCGACAAAGGAAGTTGTTGCGTTTGGACCATTCAAAGACTTCATCGCGGACGGGGTGCGCATGGGCGACACGATCCGCCTCTCAGGGTCGGTGAGTGTCGATGAACGAGGGCAGACGCTTCACGCGGGCGACATCGTCAAGCAGGCCCGGCAAGCGTACGCACATATCGCCAAAGTCCTCGAGAAGTTCGGGGCGACGATGGACGACATCGCGTCCGAGACGCTCTTCGTCACCGACATGGGCGCCGTACTCGGGGACCAAGAAAAGATGGGTGCGTTCTTCGGAGCGCGCGCCGAAGCGTATGGCGGCAATCCCCAAGTCAGCCAGAGCCTGATCGGAGTCGCGGAACTGGCGGCACCAGACCTCATGATCGAGATCCAAGTCGTCGCCCACGTCTAGGCCTCGATGCGCTCGTACTCGTCGATGATCTCCTCGAGGAGCGTGTCCATCCAGCCTTGCGCTTGCGGGCTTGCAAGCACCGTTGTGAACGCGGGCCACGTGGCATCGGCCAGGGCATCAATCGGGGGGCGGGCCCGGCTTCCATCGATCTCGAGCGCATCGCCAAGCGTCTTGCCTGCGAAGTAGTCCATGGCCCGATCGATCCACTCGCGGATCCCCTCTCGCGTTGCGGGCGTCTCCGCCAAGTGTCGAGCGGTCATCTCCACGACAGCGCCCATGTCGCCGATCAACTCATCATCCGCAGCTTCCAGAAAAAACGCCGGCGATTTTGAAAGCATGAAGCTGACGAAAGTGGCGCGAAATTCGATCGAGGCCGGATCGTCGATCTTCGCAATCGTGAACTCAGCTGCGCGTTCTAGGACGCGCTCGGTGCTGTCGGCGAGGAACGACTTGATCTCCGGCTCGATGAGCTTCTCGAGCTCTTCGATTAGCTTCTCGACGAGCGCCCCGGCGCCGCCCAGAACTCCAAAAGGCCCCATCGGCGAAATTTTCACCAGCAGACGCGGCAGCAACGTCGAGAAGTCCTTCAGCGCGCGGTACAGCGCGTCATTGAGCACCGCCTCGGCCGCCTCCCCGCTGAACATGGCGCGGACCCAATCGGGGTGAACGAGGCCTGGCCGAGCCAAGGCCTCCTGAAGCTTGTCCTGGGCCTCCGGGGGAAGGAAGCGACCGACCGGCTGGTCGTCCTTTCGCAGCTCGGCGATGACTACGCGAGAGACGTTGGCCACGATAGGAGCTGACAGCTCCGTGACGAGCGCGGGATCGACGAGCCGATCGGCGAGGGCCTTGGCTTCGTCCGCGTCGATCAGATCGTGCACCGGCGTGCGAAGAAGGTGTTCCCAGGTCGCGGCCCAGAGTTGACGCCACTCTTCCTTGGGGCGCTCCCCTTCCGTCATCCGAGCTCGGAGCCAGAGCTTCAGTGCAACATGCTTGCCAGAGGCCTCACTCACGGAACGGACCTTAGCTTGAGTCACACGGTTGAGGTAGTCTGGCCGCCAACGGTGAGAACGCGATGCACGAGTTGAGCTATCGGTCGGCGTCTGAGTGTCTGGCGCTGCTCCGAAGCGGCGAAGTCTGCTCCTTGGAGCTCGTCGATTCCTGTATCGCCCGCATCGAGGCCCTGAACGCAGATGTCAACGCGGTCGTGGCGAAGGACTACGAGCGCGCGCGGGAGAGTGCCCGGGCGGCCGATGCTGCGCGCTCGAAGGGGGAAGACCTCGGTGCGCTCCATGGTTTGCCGATGACGATCAAGGACTCGCTAGAGACGGCGGGCTTGGTGACCACCTCCGGTGCGCCGGCATTGCGTCATCACGTTCCCGCGAAAGATGCCGTGGCGGTTCAGCGCGCGCTCGATGCGGGCGCCATCATTCTCGGAAAAACGAATCTGCCCATGTACGCAGGCGATTGGCAGACCTTCAACACGGTGTACGGGCGCACCAACAACCCTTGGGACGTCACGCGCACCGCCGGGGGCTCCTCGGGCGGCTCCGCGGCCTCTGTTGCTTCGGGTTTCGTGCCCCTGGAGATCGGAAGCGACATCGCCGGGTCGATCCAAACTCCAGCCAACTACTGCGGCGTCTACGGTCACAAGCCTTCCCACGGCATCGTTCCCGGGCGCGGGCACATCCCTGGGCCGCCCGGCACCAAGAGCGAACCGGACCTTGCGGTCGTGGGCCCCCTCGCTCGAACCGCCGGGGACTTGCGCTTGGCGCTCGATGCCATGGCAGGTCCCGACACGCTCATGCGCGACGGATGGACGCTCGATCTCCCCGCGCCGCGAGCCAAGACGTTGAAGGACTTCCGGGTCGCGTACTGGTTGGACGACTCGCTCTGCCCCATCGACTCCAAAGTCCGCGGCGAGCTGGAGGCGACGATCGAGGCCCTGCGGCCACACGTGAAGCTGGTGGATATCGGTGCGACGCTTCAGCTGGAGACGATCGTTCCCGTGTACGTCCGGTTGCTGATGGGCGTCATCGGGGGAGACATGCCCAAGCCACTAAGAATGCTGACCCGCATGTTGCTTCCTTACTACGCGCTAGCCGACCGTTTGGGGATCCGGACCGACCTCGTGGCGAAGAATGCCACGCGCGGCATGCATCTGTCGCACTCCGAGTGGAACCGCGCGAACGAAGGGCGAACTCGTCTGCGCTGGCAATGCCACGAGCTCTTTCGAGACATCGACGTGCTACTCACCCCGGTCGGTCCAGTGACTGCATTTCCTCATCAGACGGGAGGCAACCACCTGTCTCGGCGGATCACGGTTAACGGGCAGAAGCGGCCGTACATGGACCACGTCTCGTGGATTGCGCTCGCTACCGCGGCATATCTGCCGGCAACCAGTGCGCCGATCGGCGTGGCACCGGACGGCCTACCGGTGAACATCCAAGTCATCGGGCCTTACTTGGGCGACAAGACCACGATTCACTTCGCAGAGCTCCTCGCCGACGTCCGAGGTGGATTCCACCCCCCACCGTTAGCCTGACGCCGACTCTGGCACCCCGTAAAGTCGACGCTCTGCGTCGTCCACGGGGCTTCGCTCGCACCTCGCCCCGTGGCGACGAAGTCGCTTTACGGGGTGGCACTGGCACTGAGACTGAGACTGCCCTATGAGCCGGGGATGGCCACTCTCCCCCGCACCCGCGACCGATCCCGTGAATTCGACATCGTCCTCTGGGGCGCGACTGGTTTTACCGGGCGCCTAGTGGCCGAATATCTCGTCCGCAACTACCTCGGCGGCGAGGCTGGACTTCGGCTCGCGCTCGCCGGGCGCAACAAAGCGAAGCTCGAGGAGGTCGCCAACGAAGTGGGCGCCCCACAGCTTCCGCTGCTGATCGGCGACAGCTTCGACGCCGACTCGCTCAACGCGATTGCTGCGAAAGCCGAGGTCCTCATCACCACAGTTGGCCCGTACGCCAAATATGGCGCTGAGATCGTCGCAGCCTGCGTGCGCAACGGGACGGACTACTGCGATCTGACCGGCGAGACAAACTTCATTCTCGCGATGATCGACGCGCATGAAGACGAAGCGAAGCGAACCGGCGCGCGAATCGTTCACTGTTGCGGTTACGACTCGATTCCTTCAGACCTCGGGACGCTGATGGTCCAGGAGGCGTTCAAGCGGCGGCATGGCGGGTACGCATCCCAAGTCAAGATGGCCTCGGTGCAGATGAGGGGCGGCCCCAGCGGCGGCACGATCGCCAGCATGTTCAACATGGTCGACGAATTGAAGGAGAACCCAGGACTACGAAAGATCATGGGTAATCCATACGCGCTCAATCCGAAGGGTGTCCGTGGCCCTGACAAGGGCGACCAGACTGGGGCGCGCTTCGACAAAGACCTGGATATGTGGACCGGGGCATTCATCATGGCCGGGATCAACACGCGCGTCGTGCGGCGAAGCCATGCGCTGATGGGGCTCCCTTGGGGTGAAGACTTCCGCTATTCCGAAGTGACGGGGACCGGCAAGGGCGTGAAGGGATGGTCGAGAGCTGCTTCGATTGGCATCGGTATGGTCGCGTTCATGGGGTCGGCTGCGCTGCCCTTCACGCGATCCTTCGTAGAGAAACGCCTGCCCTCCCCAGGGGAAGGACCAAGCAAGGAAGTACGCGAAAACGGCGCCTTCAAGACTCTCCTCGTCGCCCTCGGCAACGGCCAAGCAGAGCGCGCGGTCGTCGCGGACCAGCGCGACCCCGGCTACGGCTCCACCGCCGTCATGCTCTCCGAGGCCGCGATCTGTCTTGCCCTCGAAGGCGCACGGCTTTCAAGCGAAGGCGGCATCCTCACTCCCGCCACGGCAATGGGCATGCGCCTCGTTGAGCGTCTGCGCGCCGCAGGCCTCACGTTCGAAGTTCAGAGCTAGCCCCTCTCACAGCGACCGATCGAGTCCGTACCGAGCACCTTCTGCGATGCGATACGAAGGACAGATTTACCGGCCTCCCAGCGAAGCCGACGCGTACATCCTGCAGGCGACTATCGGTTGCTCGTGGAACCACTGCACCTATTGCGACATGTACCGGGAGAAAGCGTTTCGGGTTCGGGATCTCGACGAGACGCTCGCCGATATTCGAACGGCCGGGCATAGCTTCGGCGACAACGTCACGAAGGTCTTCGTTGCCGATGGCGATGCGCTTGTTCTAGACCTCCCTCACTGGGAAGCCATTCTCCCCGCGTGTCGCGACGCATTTCCGCGAATGAAGCGCGTCAGCGCGTACGCGACGGCAATGAACGTCAACGACAAGAGTGTCGACGACCTGAAACGATTGCGCGAGCTCGGGTTGTCTCTGCTCTATATGGGCCCCGAGACCGGCGACGACGTGACCTTCAAGCGCATTGCCAAGGGCTCTAGCTTCGATGAGCACGTCGAGGCAGCCCGGCGCGCACACGAGGCGGGGATGAAGGTGTCCGCGATCTTCTTACTTGGCGCGGGCGGCACCGAACGAAGCAAGGAGCATGCGGAAGGCTCGGCGAAGCTCATCACCGAAATGGATCCAGAGTTCGTGTCGGCCCTGACGCTGACGGTCATCCCGGGTACTCCGATCGACAAGATGCAGGCTCAGGGGAAGTTCACGCTCCCCACGGTGACTCGCATGCTCGAGGAGCTCCGCACCATCGTCGCCGAGGCATCCCCAACCGACGCGGTGTTCCGAACCAATCATGCATCGAACTATTTGCCTCTCGCTGGCCGGCTTCCGCAAGATCGCGAGCGCATTGTCGACGCGCTCGACAAGGCGCTCGCGGGCGAGATCTCGCTCCGACCCGAATCGTCCCGAGGCCTCTGAACGCCCTTGACGGTTGCGCGCGCCCCCAAAAAGGCCGTATGACTCCCGACCAAGGAGCCAATCGATGCGAAAACTGGGCATAGCGCTTGCGGTACTGGTGACTCTGCTTGTTGCAGGGACGCTCTATTACTTCATGCCTCGGGCGACCAAGGTCCTGGTCACGGGAACCGAGGTCAAGCGGATGGACACCAAGGACTCGGCGACCGGTGACCACCGGAGCCGCGACGTTCGGTTCATCTACGCGACAGAACAGAAGAGTAAGAAGGCGCTTGTATTTCGGAACGAGGACAACGGCTGGTACTTCAAGTTCGACTCGGGCGACATCGCGGCCGAGGCGTCGAAGCTCGCCAAAAACGAAATCGAGGAGACGGCGCTGCTCAAATACTACGGCGTGCGCATCGCGGTCTTGGACTCCTACCCCAACGTCCTCTCGTTAAAGGAAGTCGAATCGGACTACGTGTACGTCCCATGGGTCAACATGGTCGTCCTGGTCCTGTTGCTGATTCTCTTCATCTGGGCCGGGGTCAAAGTCCGCCACGTGTTCGGCGCCGCGAAGGCCAAGTTGAGCAAGAGGCCGGACGCCTCATAACTCGAAACGTTGGCAGTAGCCGGCCAGGCGTTCACGGATCTCTGCCGCCGTGAGCCCGAAGCCCTCGGGGCTGTGAATGTGGATGTCCCTGGGCTTGCGGCTCTCCGCTTCGAGCATTGCCTGCATCGCCGTGCGAGCGGGGTCGCTCAACTCCATGCCAAGGTCCCGATAGGCCTGAGCCATCGCGGCGATTGGA
>CALJYC010000012.1 GCA_937984275.1 uncultured bacterium
TGGACTACACGCTCGCGATCTATCGTCAGGCGGAGATGGATCGGCTCAGCATCGAGGCGACCGTTAGCAAGCTGGTCGAGCGGGGCTACCCCGAAGAGCTCCTTTCGATGAAGTACCGGACCGACTTTCCGATTCGCGGCCTGCTGATCGACCGGAAGCTGGGCAACGTGCTGAAGATGGACCGCTACCGGTACGTGAAGACTGCATACCACGGGTTCCGGAAGCTCACTCGGGAAGAGCGGCGCCGCGCCTACCATACTCGGCGACTCCGTCCCGGTACCGGGCGCTACCACTGGGTCGATACTTTGTACTCTCTGTCGGAGGTGGCGGTATACGCCGCGGTGATCGAGCACCTCGAGACCCGGGGAGGCACGCTCGACTACGGGAAGCTCTTCTCCGACATTCGAGAGTGCGCCGACCTCTCGCACCAGGACGGTTCGATCCTCGACGCGGTTCTGCAGGACTTGCCTCGGTATGTCGATCGTGATCCCGACCTCGGCGTGCTCTTCCATAAGCTTCGAAGCGCCGGGAAGCGCGTGTTCCTCGTGACAAACTCGGGCCCGGAGTACACCGACGCGATGATGTCGTACCTGCTGGACGACGGGCTCGACGAGTACCCGAGCTGGAAAAACTACCTCGACTACGTGTGCACCGCCTCCCAAAAACCCAGTTTTTTCACAGGGAAAGCGCCTTTCATAGATGTCGAGTCGCAGGAGGAGACCCGGGATCTAGCTCGTGGCCGTCTGTACACCGGGGGCAACATCACCGATCTCCAGCGGGCCCTGGGCTTTGCCGGTGACGAGGTGCTCTACGTGGGTGACCACATCTACGGCGACGTGCTTCGAGCCAAGAAAGAATCCACGTGGCGCACCGCGATGATCATCCAGGAGATGGACGATGAGCTCCGGGTTCTGCGCGAGCACTCCCTCAGCTTCGAGCGTGCCGACTCGCTCGAGCAGACGCGAGATGCGGTGCAGGATGAGCTCCGTGAGCACCAGGCGCGTCTCAAGAAGGTCGAGCGCAAGCTGAGCGACCATGAAGCGGGCCCCCAGAAGGCCACATGGGACGCGAAGCGCGTCCGGCATAGACGTTCGATCGACCGGCTACGAGCGCAGCTCAAGGACCTGGACGCCGAGCGTTCGGCGCTGCAGGACGTTCTGGACGAAGCTTTTCACCCCTTTTGGGGCTCGGTTTTCAAGGCAGGGAACGAAGTGTCGAGCTTCGGCAGTCAGGTCGAGCAGTATGCCGGGCTGTACACCTCTCGGGCGACCAACCTCATGCGCTACTCCCCGATGCACTACTTCCAAAGTCCGAGGCACAGGATGCCGCACGAGAACGGAAGTGCCCCCGGCGCGTAGATACGCGAATTTTTTCTTCGCAAATCGCTTGGGTTGTCTATACTGCGCGCCTACTCACAACGGAGCGTGCTATGGCGAAAGCGGCCACTAAGAAATCCACCAAGAAGCGGACGGCGAAGAAGTCGGCGTCCAAAAAGACCGTGAAGAAGGCAGCCAAGAAGCGCGCAGCGCCGAAGAAGGCAGCCAAGAAGCGCGCAACGCCGAAGAAGGCGGCCAAGAAGCGGGCGGCGCCGAAGAAGGCAGCCAAGAAGCGGACTGCGAAGTCCGAAGCAGCTGCGCTGAAGAAGAAGGCCACGAAGCGGAGCGCCCAAGTCAAGCGGAAGCTCACCAAAGCCAAGAAGGACGCCGAAAAAGAAACGGCAGCCTTGAAGCGGAAGGCGAAGAAGACGAGCACCGATCTCAAGCGGAAGCTCACAAAGGCCAAGAAGACCGCCACCAAGAAGAGCACGGCGCAGAAGAAACGGGCCACCAAGGCAATCGCCGATCTCGAAAAGAAGGTCGAGAAGGCAGCCAAGCAGCTAAAGGCAAAGACCTCGAAGAAAAAGGCCCCCGCCAAAAAGAAGTAGGCGTCGGTGCACCGGGAACGGCACAGCCCCGTGGGCGATGCGTAGCATCGCCTTTACGGGGTGGAGCCAAGGGGGATCGAACCCCTGACCTTCGCACTGCCAGTGCGACGCTCTCCCAGCTGAGCTATGGCCCCAAAGGGAGCCCGGCTTAGCACCCCACGGGCGCTGCGCAAATGCGCTCTCGGATTTCTTGACGTTTCCCGGTACCCCGGCGAAACGGAGAAGCGATGCGAGCGGTCGTCTTCTTCGTCATGTTGCTCTCCGCGTGCAGCGGATACGACGATCTCGCGCTGCTCGAGGTGGACACCATCGAGCCGCCTGAGATCGAACCGGGTGCGACGCTTCGAATTCACGGCCACGGCTTCCCGCTCGGGCGGTCGCCCAACATCGTGCTGCGCGGCTCCGTGTATCGTCCGGGGATGCGGGCAAGCACCGTGGATGCACGCCTCGTCGGCGAGGTGCAGTCCGAATCGCTGATCGAGATTCCGATCGGGGAGGAGATCATCGACGCACTCGGAGGCCGCGCTACGGTCGACGGAGAGCTCCGCGTCGGATTTCGCGCCGCAGACAACGAACGCGATGTGTTTTCAGTGGAGCGAGTTCGAGTCGACTTTCTACCCGACACCTCTACCCAGCTGCGCGCCGATAGTACGCGTGCGGAGCAAACCGAGCCGGTCGACGCCGAGAGCTTCGGGATGGAGCTTTCGCGCGAGGAGCTTGGAACCGTGGGCGTTCGGGTGGTTGCCGTCGACCCGGACGGCCTGGCTGCGATTCAGGGCGTGAAGCCGGAGGACACGCTCATAGGGCTCGACGGAATGAGCCTCTACAGCTGGCGCGACTTCGTCCCCGACCCGAGCAAGAGCGAGTCGACCGTCCTCGTTGCCCGGGACGGGCTTCGCGGGGTTCATGCCCTCCGTTGGCCGCACGAGGCCACCGAGCGCTCCGTAGATCCGATCGCGCTCGGCCTCTTTATCCTTATCGGGTTGCTGCTGGGCTGGGTCTCCCCAGCGGCGTTCTGCCTCCGCGCTCGAGCTTCGAAGGTCCCGCTATCCGCGTGGCTCATTCGCTCGAGCCTGATACTGATCTTCGCTGTCCTGTTGCTCTGTGTCTCGGCCCTCCAGTGGACGACCTTGTGGATCTTGGGGCTCGGGACTTTTGCCGCGCTATTCACCCTCGCGACCCGCGATAGGGCCGGGGCGTTCAGCTTTGCGTTTGCCATAATTGCGACACTGACCATCATGCTGCTTGCACGGACCGCGAGCATCTCGGCCATCGTCGCAGCTCAGAGTCCACCGGTCCTCCGCTGGTACCTCTTCCAATCGCCCGCGTCCTTCTTCGCGTTTGGCGCGTATCTCTACGCGCTCGGCGCCGTGAGCTCGGGTTCCACTCTTTCCTCGTCGCTCTATTCGGCGGCCGCTGCCGTACTGGGGGCCGCCTTGTTCCTCGGTGGGGGGTGGCCGTTGGTCGGTTCGGTCGCTGGCATTGCAGCCCTCGTTGGCAAAGCGGCCGCGATCTCGTTCGCCGCACAGGTGTTCCACATGAGCCAGAAGGCGGCCGCGATGTGTGCGGGGTTGGGGATTGGACTCGCCTTGGCCGGGCTTCTGGTCGACCTCGGCCCGCTCTTCCCGCAGTGGAGCGCCCTTGCCGTTGGATGTGTCTGCGCGGTCGCAGCGCGCGCCGTGGTGCCGCCGCTGCGTCGTGAGTCGGCTCCCGCGCTCGTCTAATCGTCGGCTGAGCGTCTCTAGTCGTCTTTGGGCTAGGTGGCCTGCTTCAGGAAATCGCTGAGCAGCTCACGCTGCCGCTCCGAGGGCGACAGAAACTGCAATCCTGCTTCGTGCATGTGCTCGCCCGCAGGTTTGACCCAGCGAATCGACGCAGCGCATTCGAATGGCGGTCGATCCGGGTCCTCGATTCCGTCCTGGGTCAGGAAGAAGCTGACCGTCACGACCTCTCCGACGGTGAGGGGCCGCGCGAACGCGATCGCCGCGCCACCGGCGCTCAGATTCTTCGTCTCCGCGTGCAGCGTCTGCCCAGAGATGGTGACCTCGCAGGAGATGCGTACCGGGTAGCGATCGTGCTGTCGTTGCTGGGCGGGAGGCTGCGTCACCCCTTCATGATGCGGAAGATGGTACGCGGAGCAAAATTGCCGGCATCAATGAGCCTGCGACCGCCGCGCCCTCGAGCGGGCACGAACCTCGTCGACTTCCGCACTGAGCGCCCTGTCCATGGGCTCGTTGCGCAGCAACGCTGTATAGATCGCAAGCGACCTCTTGAAGTGCCCTTGCTCCGCGAGGATGCGCGCCATGGTCCGAGTTGGGAACGGCTCTTCGAACATGCCAGCGCTCTTGGAGAAAACGCCCGCAGGAGGCCGGCTCGGAGGGCCTGACGCGGGCTCGGACGCGGTCTCGGTGACTGGCACCGGCGCGAGCACTGACGCTGGCTCTGGCTCTGGCACTGACGCTGGCACTGACGCTGGCGCTGGCGCTGGCACTGACGCTGGCACTGGCACTGGCACTGACGCTGGCACTGACGCGGACTTCGATCCCGGGGCTTCACTCCGTGGAGGGCGCGAAGTGTCCTCTTTACGGGGCTCTTCCTGTGCGGCCTGAAGCGCCCACTTCGCGAAGCCCAGGACCTTACCGAGAAGGCCTTCGGATGGCGAGCCGCCCGCGTGGTTTCGGATCGCGTGGATCAGCTGGCCGCGGCTCATCGCGTACGTGTCGCCCACGCCTAGACGCTCGGCTTCCTCTCGAAGCTCTGGCGTCGTCAGGTTGTAAAGTCGGGTTAGATCCATCGAACCAAATCCGGGTTCAGTTGTTGTAGCGCGTTCTTGGCCTGGTCGCAGTCCCGATCGATCTGCTCCCGCAAGGCCTCTAGCCCGTCGAACTTCGCTTCGCCGCGGATGCGAGCCGCAAAGCCTACCCGCATGTGCTTTCTGTAGAGGTCTCCGTCAAAGCCGAACAAATGCACCTCGATCGAACGTCCGGCGCCAAACGTTGGCCGATTGCCTAAGTTGGCGACGCCGTGGAATAGCGGGGCCCGTGCCTCGTCCAGCACTCGCGCGACGACCGCGTACACGCCGTCCTTGGGCAGCAGCACTGGCCCCACCTCGAGGTTGGCGGTCGGAAACCCGATTTCCCGGCCGCGCTGATCGCCCGGTACGATGAGCCCGGTCGCTTCGTGCACGCGGGTCATCATGACCGCGGCGTCCTCTACGTTTCCGTCTTCGCCCAAGACTCGGCGAAGCCGCGTCGAGGAGACCGCATCGCCTTTGTACATGACCGGCTCCACCAGCTCGACCGTGAAGCCCTCCCGCTCCCCCCACTGCCGCAGCGTGACGATGTTGCCCGAGCGCTTGTGTCCAAAGTGGAAATCCGGGCCTACGACCACGCCCTTGGCGTCACAGGCATCGAGCAAGACACGCTCGACGAACTGATCGGGGGTCATCTTGGAGAACTCGCTGTCGAATGGCAGGACGACCACATCGTCGCACCCCGCGCCCTTCAAGATCTCGACGCGACGCTTCATGTCGGTGATCAAGATCGGCGCCCGTTCTGGCACCAGAACCGCCGTCGGATGCGGCTCGAAGCACATGGCAAGCGTCTGCCAGCCGTGGGCGTCCGCGGTCCGTTTGGCGGCGTCGATCAGCGCCCGGTGACCCAGGTGAACGCCATCATGGTTGCCAGGGGTGACGACAGAGTGGGTTCGGCGCATCAGCTCAGAGGCCCAGGAGCGGTGAACGTGCCCCTCCTTCACTCACCTACAGCGCCCTCGGGGACACTTCAACTCGAATACGCCCGATAGACGCGTTGGTGACGAAGGGCTTTGGGTGCTGTATGGTTGAAAACATGGGGAAATCAAAGGTGCGGGGCGATTCCTCCGAGGAGACTCCGTTCGAGGAGGTCATGGAGCGCCTCCAGACGGTCGTGGAGCAATTAGAAGAGGGAGATTTGCCTCTCGAGCAGTCTCTGGCGATGTTTGAAGAGGGCGTCCGCTTGTCGCGGGCCGGAGCGAAACGACTGGATGAAGCCGAGCGTAGAGTAGAGGAGCTCCTCGCAGCCGGAGACGAGCTGCAGGCGAGTCCTCTCGAAGAAAGCGAAGCGGGGGAATAATGAGCCAAGTCCTCACGGTACCGACACACTTCAGCGACCTAGGAGAGCTCTCCGAAGGTTTTCTGGATCGGGTCGAACAAGACACACTGATCCTTTACGGGCCAGTCGCGTACGAAGACGGTTCCGAGATCGAATTCGCAGTGCTGCTCGCCGACGGCTCGCCCGCTCTCGAGGGCATGGGACGTGTGCGCGCGGCTGTCGACGGCGGTGCCGATCGCGTGCCGGAGACTCGGTACGACGTTGTCGTCGAAGCGCTGGAGCTCGACGGTCGCTCCGAAGTCGTGTTCGAACGCCTCGTGCTTGCGCGCCAGGCGGTTTCCGATCGCCCGGCAGCAAGCGACGCCGAACCGCTCACCGGTGACGTGAGTGTTGCGCCAGCTGACGACGAGTCTTCGGACGAGCCCGTCGTTGAAGAGGTCGAGCTTGCTGCCGACGAGGCGTTCTCGGTTCCGCCCGATGAGGTGTACTCGCTCGCCCCGGAAGACGCCGAGCCAGTGACAGTCCCGCCCGATGAAGACGCCGAGCCGGTGACGGTCCCGCCCGATGAGGAGGCGCCCGATACTGTCCCGCCGGAAGCGTCCGCTGAAGATGACGACGACCAAGACGAATACGATGACGATCCGCCGACGGTGATCGCTGCGGTCGATGCTGAAGCGATGATGGCAGAGGCGGACCCGGACGCACTATCAGCGTCAGTGTCAGAGCCAGCGCCAGAGTCGGAGCCAGCGCCGGCGGCAGTGTCAGAGTCGGTGCCGGTGTCGGAGCCAGCGCCAGCGTTGGAGTCAGAGCCCGTGCTAGAGGCTGAGCTTGGGGAAGACGATGACGTCTTGGTCGAAGCCAGCATGAGCGAAGCGTCCGACTCGGACGAGGAGGCGGTGGCCGACCAAGAAGGTGCGTTGGATCCTGAGTACGCGTTCGAGCACGGGATCGCTGCGGAGCCCCAGGTCGGCATGCCGGTGCCGGTCCCTTCGATGGCAGCGCCCCCTGAGGCGCCGCCCGCTCCGCCTACACTGCGTCTCGCCGACCCTCCCGAGGGGCTCACGCGGCCGTCCCTGGCGCAGGTCGAAGAGGCACTGTTCAGCACCGATGGCGAGGTCAGCGATGTTCACACGACGGGCCTTTTCGTCTACGAGAACGGGCTTCCCATTCCGTCCCGACCGCCGCTTCCGGATCCCAATGGGCGCCGGACCGCGGCCACAGATGAAGCTAATGAAGGTTACGACGTCGAAGAGTCGGAACCCCCGGAAGCCGATGACGACGGATACGAAGAAGTCCGCCTCAGCGATTTTGCTGAGGCAGCCGAAGAGGGGTGACGCCTCATGAAACGCGTCACCGCCATCCTTGTTTGCGCCCTCGGTCTCATGGTGACGACGCAGGTCAAGGCTGACGCGGTCGTGCACGTCAAGGTCCGTAGCGCCGACAACAAGCCGGTCGACGGTCGCGTCGAGCTGAGTGGAGACGGTGGCACGTTTACCTGCACAACCAGTCAGGGGAGCTGCACCATGCGATCGGTTCCCGGAGGCCGGTACCTCGCCGTATTCAAGCCGAACAGCGGCAGCGCCACCGCTCCCAAGAAGGTGATGATCCCGCCGGACGGCAAAGCGGATCTCCACATCGCCGCCAAATAGTCTCGCAAGTTGGCGCTCAAGTTGGCGTTGGGCACCCCTGAAATGGCATCATTTCGGGTGGGGAACACGCGAGGGGAATGCGCAGGAACTGGATACTGCCCTGGCTAGGGGGCGTCGTTGCATGGGCATGCGTCGCACCGGTGTACGCCCAGGTCGACCCCACGCCCGACATGAGCGAGCGGGAAGCTCGTCTCGCCGAAGTTCAGAATAGCTTTAGTGGACCGACGGGTGGCATTCGCATCATCGATGCATCCTCCGGTCCCAAGGGCACATTTCGTCTCGCGCTCAACACCGAGTTCTTCATCATCAGCGACTTCTTCGTGCCGACCGATGAGGCGCACCACTTTGCCGGTAACCTCTCGCTGAGCCTTACGCCAACTGAGTACCTGGAGGTCTTTGCGGCGGTAGAGGTGACATCGGCGTGGGATGATTCCAACGACCCGATGTTGATCCAGCGGGTCGCCGATGTGCTCGTGGGCCTCAAAGGCTTCTACCAAGCCAAGTCCTGGGTGGCGGTAGGCGGTGATGCGAGCGTCGCGTTTCTCGGTGGGGTGGGTGACGCGAAGGCGACCTTCCGCGCGACGAGCTTCGGTTTGCGAGGCAACGTGACGTTGGACTTTCGTGACTTCGAGCAGCGCGAGGTCCCGCTGATCGCACGCTTCAACGCGCAGTACTGGTTCGACAACTCCGCAAAGCTCACCGAGGGGATCGAAGATCGCCGGTACGACGCGCTCGGAAGCGTCGTGCCCCGTCCCTTCGAGACCGGTCACCTGCTGACCGCGTTCGAACGGTTTGCCTACGGCGTCGATCGGGTGGACCACGTTCGCGTCGCGGCCGGTCTCGAAGCCCCGCTCAAAGCGGGCAACGTGGGCCTCCACCCGATGCTCGAATGGCAGTGGGACATCCCGATCAATCGGCAGGGCTTCGAGTGCATTACCACCGCCGACCCAAACGACGACAGCTGTTTGGCGAACGAAAAGCTCAAGGCCTTCCCAATGCTGCTCACCGTGGGCTTGCGAATTCTCACGCCGCCCAAGGGGCTTGCGTTCACGGTCGCCGCCGATGTCGGGCTCACCGGCACCCGCGACTTCGTCCGAGAGCTCGCGCCAACCGCCCCGTACAACGTCATTCTCGG
>CALJYC010000013.1 GCA_937984275.1 uncultured bacterium
GCTCGCCGCCCTTCTCACGAAGCTCGAGCCCAACGACGTGCTCTTCATCGATGAGATCCACCGCCTCAACGCCACCGTGGAGGAAAACCTCTACACCGCGGTCGAAGATTTCCGGATCGACGTTGTCAACGGCGACGGACCCTACGCGCAGACACTGCAGCTTCCGCTGAGCCCGTTCACCTTGGTGGGCGCGACGACTCGCACTGGGCTGCTGACCAATCCGATGCTCTCGCGCTTTGGATACGTCGCGCGTCTCGACTACTACCCCGACGACGCGCTTCGCTCGATCATCGAGCGAAGCGCCCGGTTGCTGAACTTCGCGATCACCGCCGAGGCCGCACACGAGCTCGCGCGCCGGTCGCGCGGCACGCCTCGCATCTCCAATCGCCTGCTCCGACGATCACGTGACTTCGCGCAAGTGTTGTCGGACGGCAAGCTCGACGCCGAGACCGCACGCGAAGGGCTCGACCGTCTCGACGTCGACGACGCCGGCCTCGACCAAATGGACCGGCGCTATCTGACCGTGATCATCGATCACTACGACGGCGGCCCGGTCGGAATCGAAACGTTGGCGGCTGCTCTGAGCGAGCCACGTGACACGCTCGAAGACGTGTATGAGCCCTACCTGCTTCAGAAGGGCCTTTTGGCGCGCACGGCGAGGGGACGTGTGGCGACCCGGCATGCCTTCGAGCACCTCGGCAAAAAGCAGCCAACCGGCAAGCAAACCGGCCTGTTTTGAGCCATTTGTGAGGAATCTGCGCTCCTCCACGAGGGTGCTGTTAGAGTCCAATCCCCCATGAATTCCCGCCCGAGTGCGGCCGAAGAGGGCCTTCTTTGCTCCGCCGAGCGCTGGACGCCTGCCGATGCTGAGCTGTGGGGGCGTTGGCGGGAGTCGCTCCAGGCCGAGCAACGGGCCCACGCGCTCTTACCTCTGCAAGCCGCTTTGTCGGGGCTCGTCGCGTTTCGTCATCTGGAGAACCATCCGCTCTCGGTGCCCGTCACCGACTTTCGTCCACACCTGCATGCGGTGCGTGTGGCGTACGGCTGGGCGCTCGAGCTCGTCGCTCAATTACGAGGCGACACCGCGCCCGAGCAACGACTGCGATCGGTGGGTGAGCCGTTGGGCGAGCCCGACTCTTCATTGCGCGCGCTTGAACGTTCGTTGACCGACGCGCTTCGGGTGAGCGAGCGTCTCTTGGAGCTTCCCCTCGTCGACGCCGGCGCGTTTCAAGCAAGTGGGGATCTCTTCCTGCGCGACCTCGCGCACAACGCCTTCTTTCGGCCCCCGGAACCGCTCGAGTTCTCGAACGTGGCAGAGCTCCTCCGTCCCGATGGTCTAACGCCGGAGCTCGACTCCTGGAAAAGTGACGCGGCCAAGATGACGACGATGGTCGCGTTCTTGACGTTGCTCCGCGGCCATCGATTCCTCGGCATCGCCGACCGTCAAATCCGCGAGGACGACGGCCTCTATCGTGCCCACATCGTTGTCGCGGCGGTTCGCAGAGAGCTTCGCACCCTCACGCGCTTTCTCCTGGTTCAGGGCGTGGAGACCTTTGCGGACGAGCTCGAGGCGAGGCTGCTGTCCCTCGATGCCCATCACATCACCGGAGCTCGAACAGAGATCACGCGGGCCTCCAACGAGCTCAAAGAGCTGCGAGAGTCGGTGGAAGCGCTCGCGATGGAGATTCATGCCAAGGTGCGATCTGCGCTCGACGGCGCGTTGCCTGAGCTCCATCCGGAGCGCGGCTATGCGCTGCCCGCCGAACGAATGCGGAACGGAATTCGCGAAGTGCGTGCGACCGTGAAAGACGCGGCCAAGCAGCTTCGCAACCTGGGCCGCCCGGTTCGTGACCCGAAGGCGGAACGCCAGAGCGAACGTGTCCGGAAGAACATTCATCAAGATATTTGGGCGTTTCGATTCATTTTGCGCGCGTTCATCGCAAAGGCTTCGGTCGCCTCGGTTGGCGCCGACTATTGGAGCGATGCGGGGAGCCTAGAATTCGTTGCCGAGTTCGTTCGCCATTTTCGCGTGTTTGGCCCGCGGCTGACCCGGGCGACCGAGTACGCGCGACGCGGGCCGCTGACGCGCGCGGTGAGCGCAATGAGCCATCGCGAGGCCATCGACGCGGCGATGCTCAATCTCGCGGCGCAGGAGTGCATCCTCTTTGCGGGGCACCTCGACGAAGAACTGGCCGATGTGCCGAAATCGCTCCTGGCGCCCTTCGACAAAAACAGGGCAGCCGCCGAGCTCCGTGGCTACCTCTCTGCGGCCAAGGACCGCACCGCCGCGGACCGTACCGCAGCCGGGGCGTTTGGCCTGGTCGACCCGAGTCGCGCGCAAGCCGGCTAGACCACGATCCCAAACGCCGCGAGGGTCCGCTCGATGACCCAGAATGCGGCGAGCGAACCGATGATGTACGCCGCAGCGGTGCGGTTGCTTCTCCAGCTGGAAGGGAGCGCGGCGCGGATGACGGCGAAGCAGAGCCCGGCCGCGGCGATCACGCCGAGCTGCCCGACCTCGAGGCCCAGGTTGAAGCCAAGGAGCGCGAGCGGGATTTCATCGGTTGGAAGGCCCGCGTCGAACAGAACCGAAGCGAACCCCAAGCCGTGAAGGAGCCCTAGCGCACCTGGCAGGGCCCACGGATGCTTCCATACCGGGCCCCGTTGCCCCGACTGGATCTCGAGCGCGAGGACGACGATCGTGAGGGCGATCAATGCTTCGACCAGCGCCATGGGAACCGACACAATCCCGAGGACCGAGAGGGCCAACGTGAGGCTGTGACCCAAGGTGAACGCGGTGACCGCGGCGATGAGCCGGCGACGCCATCCAAAGAGGACCAGAAGCCCGAGGACGAACGTCAGGTGGTCCCAACCGGTGAGCAGGTGATCGATGCCGAGCACCAGGTACTCGAAGAACGAATGCGATTCGTCTTCCGGCGCGGCGATGGTGAGCTGTGGTGTGCCGGTGTCCAGGATCGCGTGGTGGACATTCCCGTCGGCACGGGCGATGCGGACGACGACATTCACCCTCGAGTCGGCAAGGCCGTCCACGCGAACGACTGCACCCAACATGTCGGGCGGATCACAGCGAAGCTCGGTGGTTTCCTCGACGGCAGTTTCGTCTTCGGTCTTGCGACGTTCGGGCGCGCCCAATTGCGTGCAGGACGCAGGAATTCGTGGCCGGAGTGATTGTCCGGTGGGTCGTTTCAACGGCGCACGCCAGCGCATCGTGACGGTCCCCTCGGACCCCTGCTCGAATGACAGGACGGAAGGGGCAAGCGGATGAGCAGAAACCTCGGCGGACGGACCGAGCACGAAGCCCACGAACGCAAAGGCGAGAGCCGCACGCATCAGGGCGCCCTCTCGATGTGTACGGTGTACGCGCCCCGAAGCGCATCCATGCGCTCTTGGCGGAGCTCAGCGCGGAGCTCACGCAATCGATCGGCGCGCACCTCCGCGGCAATGATGTCGAGCGCCGGAACGTAGGCTGCGTCTTGGTCGATGACCTTCACGAAATGAAGGCCATAAACCGACGTGGCCGGCCCACTCCACACGCCCGTCACAGCCTCCTCGACTACTTGAGCAAGCTCGACGCCGTAATCTTCCTTGATTTTCGAGGGGGTCGCCGACTGCTCCGCACGAAGACCGGGCAAGGGGTCACCCAAACCCTTTGGGGGCCCTTCGCCGAGGGTCGACAGCTCTTCCCTCATCGCCGACGCGTCAGCCGACAACGCGTCTCCGCGTTTGGAGCGGCTCAAGAAGACTTGTTGAAAGCGAACCCTTCCCTCGCGTTCGAACCGGTCACCGTGCGTCCGGAGATGGGCCTCGAGCTCATCGCGGGTTGGCATTCGGTCCTCGGGTACATACGCGAGCGCCTCACCGGCGCGGTAGAGAAGCCTCGACCGCACGACCGGATCGTGCGCCTGCATGTTCATCTCGAGCGCCCTCTCGTACAGCGCTAGGTCACCGTCAATCGAGTCCGGGTCGATGAAGCGCATGTTGCGCACGAGGTGTGTGAATACGATCGGATCGCGTTTGTCCCAACCGTAGCGCCTCGCTTCGTTGAGCAGAATCGCCTCGCGGACTGCGTTGTCGACCTCTCCTTGGGTCGCGTCTGCGGAAACCCGGACCGTGATCTCCGGTCCTTCGACGCGGCGGCCCTCAATGAAGACTTTGGCGCTGAACAGCAGGCCGCCGATTAGAAAGAAGTGGAGCAGTGTGCGCAGCATCAACTCGGAGGCTGATACCAGATCGGCGACGTCCAGGCGCGCTCCTGAATCACCGGCTCCACCCGCGGGACGCAACAACGCGCGTCCGCAGGGGGCAGACTGTCCGGATCGGTGCAGTCGATGCTCTCACACCAATCAACGTTGAGACCAGCCGACGGATCGCAGCAGTCCAGGTCGATCTCGCGCGAGGGATTCTCGCAGTCATAGTTCTCCCGAACGCACTGGTACGTCGT
>CALJYC010000014.1 GCA_937984275.1 uncultured bacterium
CCGTGCCAAGTCTGCTGATAGGAGACGCGCGCAAGCGCCCGGACGTCGATGCGCTGAACCGCGTTGGAGCTCGCCTCGGCGGCCGCGGCCAGGGCCCAGCCCTTTTGGTGCTTCCATTGCAACGCGAGCCGCCCCCAGGGCCACACCTTGCCGGTTTCCGGCTGGCGGTCGTCGGGGATGATGAGCTCGAATTCGGGCATCAACGCTACGGTTTCATCGATGTTTTCGAACAGCTGGATGACCGATGCAAGCCGGAGGCCCGTCCACTGCGAGGAGGCCACGTCCTGGCGGCGGAGCTCGCCGAGCACGCTACCGTCGCCCTCGTCGTCCGTTCGCAACACGCCGCGCAAATGGCCGGTCCAGCCCCAGTCATTGGCCGCCTGTTGCGCGGCCCCTTCCACGGACAGGTCTAGCCGGGGAGCCGCTCTCCAGAAAAGATTCGCGCCTGTCTTCAGGGCGCCCGGATCGCCAAGAACGGTGAACAGCGAGGTCTGCTGAAGCATGCGGGTAGGCGAGCGCTTCGTCACGAACACTTCCCCGCGGAAATTTCGGTTCTCGGTTGCGGACGAAACGGTCGCCAGGACCTCCGCGATGCCTGGATTGATGATCTCCCAGGAGAACTTGGCCGCCATGTCCAGCCAGTGAGCGGGTCGCAGCGAGAAATCGGCTCCGACCTCTTCGTCGGAACGCTGACCGGTGTTGTACCGGTTGTAGTACGAGCCCCCGAGCATGCCGATCTTTCCAAGTCCTTGAGATACTCGGCCGCCGGCCACCCAGTCGTACCGACGCCCGTCGATATTTCCATCGACCGGCACGCCGCCGAACACCTCGAAGTGAGTCTTCGAGGGGGCGCGCAGCGTGATGTGGCCTCCATCGACATGCATGGCGCGTACGGCGCCTGTTCCCAAAATGAACCGGCCGAGCCGCGTGTCGGTGATGCCCCTGGGGTCGCGAACTTTGACCGAGACGACAAGCGCTTCGAACGTCATTTCGTTTCCGCGCAAACCGAGCTGAGGCGTGCCGGCGCCGCCCCAAATCAATGCCTCGGCGTCGACGTACGGGTTCTTCCGCGCCGAACCCTCTACGATGATCAGCCCCATATTCGGGTCGAGCTGACCCCAAGCCTCGACACCCACACTATACGGCTGGGCCGCGGCCGGGGATAGCGGGCCGAGAAGCAGCAACGCGATCGTCGCGGCAAGCCCAAGGACCCAACGGCGCGCGCGCTGGATCTTCCCGCTTGCATTAGCACCCGATCCTGAATCATGGTCATGTTGCTCGGCCCGCCTCGATCGCGCCGCGCCCCACAAACCATGCACGTATCGCCGCTGTCCTGGATCGCTCTGACCTGTGCCGTCGTCGCCGCGGTCATCATGATCTACTACCTGATCTACCGCCCGCCGCTCAACGGCAGGGTCAAGTTGCTCATGATGGTGGCCGTGGGGGTGCTGCCCATCATGACCGCCATGATTGGAAACCTCGAAGGCCTCCAGGCCACCGAGCACCAGGCCTTCTGTGGGAGCTGTCACACGATGGACATGCACATCGCGGACGCCAACGACGCCGATAGCTTGTCGTTGGCTGCGATCCACTCCCGCACGATCAAGTTCGGAGACAAGAGTTGCTACGTCTGTCACAAGGACTACGGGATGTTTGGCTACGCGATGACCAAGCTCGGCGGCATGGGCCACGTCTACATGTTCCTGTCCGAGTTCGCCTGGTACGACATGGAAGAGGCGCTCCCCAAAATCCACATCGCACGCCCCTTCAAGAACGACAACTGCATGCAGTGTCACAGCACGACCGGTAGGATCTGGAACGGCGTAGCGGACCATAACGGACTTCTCGAAGACCTTCGCACCGGAACAACGAGCTGCGCGAGCGCCGGCTGTCATGGGTACGCGCATCCTTTTAGCAAACCGGACGAAGAAACTCCATCGGACGCCGAGGCCCATTCGGCGTTGTCAGCCCCCTCACCGGAGGGAACGTGAACCCGCGGGCCAAGATCGAAAGATTCCTCGACAACGCCTCGAGGTCCCGGCTGATGGTGTACGCGTGCGTGCTCGGGCTCATCGGCCTTGTGCTCATGAGCTGGTCGCTGTTCGACCAGGGTTGGATTCCGGTGATGATGGCGATGTCGGTGGGCCAAGGTATTGGCACGCTATCATTCGCCTTGTTCCTGGTGATAGTGATTATCGACCTTCGGAAGGCGGAGTTTCGGCCCTCGATCACTCCTATGCCGCCGAAGCCCGAGGACGACTAGGCTTTCGAGCGCCGGGCGCGCAGCCCGACTAGGCCTGCGCCGAGTACGAGGATGACTCCGGCCGTCAGGAGCGATCCACGAGGCACGAAGGGCATCAGGGCGAGGCACGTAAGCGTCCCGAGGACCGGGATCGCGATCGGCGCGCAAAATGTGCGTATGGGTTCGCGTTCGCGGCGCTTGATCATGAGCAGCGAGAGGTTGACGGTGAAAAAGACGAGGAGCAGCAGAAGGCTGGTCGTTCCCGCCAGATAGGTGAGGGTGCCCGACAGTGCCAAGGTGAGGGCCACCGCCAAGACCGTGAGGATCGCCAGGTGAGGCGTCCGACGCTTCGGATGGACTCTGCCAAGTGCGGACGGCAGGAGTCCCTGGCGTGACATCCCATAGATCAGACGGGAGCCCATGATGAAGTTCAGCAAGCCGGTGTTGGCGACCGCGAACAGCGCGATCAGCGTGAACAATCGATCGGGGACGGCATCGGTGGCTCGTTGCACCACGGTCAAGAGCGGAGCGTCGGAATCAGCGAGCGTGGTGGGGACAACGACACTTGTGGCGACGAGCACGACTAGCAAATAGACACACCCGGTGACGACGAGCGCAAGCAAGATGGCGCGAGGCATGTTGCGCTTCGGGTCTTTCACCTCCTCGGCGACGTTCACCATGTCTTCGAAGCCGATGAAGGCGAAGAAGCCCAACGCAGCGCCACGCGCGATCCCGTTCCAGCTGACCTCGCTGCTTGCTGCAATGGTTCGGCTGATGCTGGCGTCGGGCGTCTCGGAGAGAAAGAGTGCGCCTACGACGATCACAATCAGCAATCCGGTGAGCTCCACCATCGTGGCGACGATGTTGGTGGCGGAGGACTCTCGCATGCCACGAAAGTTGATTGCGGCCAGCAAGAGCAGGATGCCTACCACGGTAACCGATGGCGGCAGCGCTGGAATGAGCCCGCTCATGTAGCCTCCGAAGGCCACCGACACGGTCGCTAAGGAGAGGATGCCGGAGCACAGGACGACCCAGCCGACGACCAGTGCCAGACCCGGGCGCCCGAAGGCCTGCTGGGTGAAGAAGGACTCACCGGCGCTCCGGGGATACCGTCCGCCGAGCTCGGCATAGGTCAACGCCGTCAGGCCAGCCACGAGGAACGCCACCGCGAAGGCCGCCCAGCTGGCACTCTCGGCCACCCCCGCCACTTTGCCCACCAAGGCGTAGATCCCGGCCCCGAGGATGTCCCCGACTCCGTAGAAAACCAGCGCCCAAAAACCGAGCGATCGACGAAGCTGAAGCGGGTGGGAGTCGTTCATGGGGCGTAGAGGCGTTTTCGTTCGCGGTAGGGGTCGTCTACTGCGCAATGCGCTGGTAGGCTCCCCGACGCCATGAAGCAAACCAAGATCACTCTCGAAGAGAACGAAATCCCCGAGCGTTGGTACAACGTCGTCGCAGACATGCCGAACAAGCCGTTACCCCCGCTCAATCCGGCCACGAAAGAGCCGATCGGGCCGGAGGCGCTCGCGCCGCTTTTTCCGATGGCACTGATCGAGCAGGAGGTCAGCCAGGAGCGCTGGATTCCGATTCCCGAGCAGGTGAGACAGATCTACACGCAGTGGAGGCCGACGCCGATGTATCGGGCGTACGGTTTGGAGAAGGCCCTCGATACGCCCGCGCATATTTACTACAAATATGAGGGCGTCAGCCCGGCGGGGTCGCACAAGCCGAACACCGCGGTTGCGCAGGCGTTCTACAATAAGGAAGAAGGCGTCAAGCGGATCTCGACGGAGACGGGCGCTGGTCAGTGGGGAAGCGCGCTCAGCTACGCCTGCCAGCTCTTTGGAGTCGGCTGCGAGGTGTACATGGTGCGCATCAGCTACGAGCAAAAGCCGTATCGGAAGTTGATGATGAACACCTGGGGCGCGGAGGTGATTCCGTCGCCAAGCGAGCAGACGGAAGCGGGTCGGAAGATTCTCGCTGAAGACCCCAACTCGCCGGGAAGCCTGGGCATTGCAATTTCCGAAGCCGTGGAGCGTGCGGCAACCGACCCCGACACGAAATACTCACTGGGTAGTGTGCTCAATCATGTGCTCACGCACCAGACCGTCATGGGGCAAGAAGCGATCAAACAAATGGAGAAAGCGGGCGAACTTCCCGACGTCGTGATTGCGCCGTTTGGCGGGGGCTCGAACTTCGCGGGGCTCAGTTTCCCGTTCCTGCATTTGAACTTCACCCAAGGCAAGAATATCCGCTGCTTGGCGGTTGAGCCCACCTCGTGTCCGAAGCTCACGCGTGGCGTGTTCCGTTATGACTTCGGCGACACCATCGGCATGACGCCGTTGATTCCGATGTACACCCTCGGACACAACTTCGTGCCGGCGAAGATTCACGCGGGCGGATTGCGCTATCACGGCGCAGGAGCTCTCGTGAGCCAGCTCCTTCACGACAACCTGATCGAGGCCGAGGCGATCGATCAGATCGAGAGCTTCGAGGCCGGCGTGTTGTTCGCGCGCGCCGAGGGCATCATCCCTGCACCAGAGGCCAACCACGGGGTGGCATCGGCGATTCGCGAAGCGAAGCGCGCGAAGGAAGAAGGCCAGAAGCGTGTCATTCTCTTCAATCTGTGCGGGCACGGCCACTTCGACATGTCGGCCTACGAGGCCTACTTCGCGGGCAACCTCCACCGCCATGAGCTCAGCCAACAGGACGTCGACACCGCGATCTCCAAGATCGACACGCCCGAGATTCCCGAGACGGCTGCCTGAGCGAGTGTAGCGAGCATGCGCATCACCTCCATCGAGCTCTTTCACGTTTCGGTTCCGCTTCGCGAAACCTTCTGGCCGTCATGGATCCCTGGGTATCCGCAAACGCACAACCGCTTCACGCTCGCGAAGCTGGTGACCGACGACGGGATCGAGGGGTATGCGGCTGGGCAGTCCATGGGCAAAGAGCGACAAGGGTTGGGCGACCTGCTTGGCTCGTATTTGCTCGGCAGCGACCCAACCGACATCGATCGGGTTCAAGACTTGCTCAAGCAGGCGGGGTTTCTCGGCTGGCGCAACTTCTGGTTGGAGGCTGCTTGCTGGGACATCAAGGGCAAGGCCGAAGGCAAGCCGGTCTACGAGCTGCTCGGCGGAACACCGCGTCCGCTTCCGGTCTATCTCTCGACGGGAGAAGTTCATCCACCGGAGCAACGCGTGGACGAGCTGCTAGCGATGATGGAGCGTGGCTATCGCACGGCCAAGCTTCGCGTGAAGAGTCCGGACCTCGCCGAGGACATTCGCCAGATCGAGATCGTGCGTAAGGGCGTCGGGGATGATTTGGCCCTCGGGGTGGACGCGAACCAGGGCTGGCTGGTGTCGATCGTAGATCGAGTGCCCGCGTGGGATCTGCAACGCGCAACCGAGTTTGCCGCTGCGTGCCACGACAATGGGTTCTCATGGCTCGAGGAGCCGCTCGACTGGCACGACTACGACGGCCTCGCGGCGTTGAAGAAAGCATCGAAGGTGAAGATCGCAGGCGCGGAGCTCAACCACGGCTGGGACGAGATCAAGATCATGTTCGAAAAGGACTGCTTCGACATCTACCAGCCGGATGCCTGTTTTGCAGGGGGCATTGCCCAGGTCATGAAAGTGATCGATGCGTGCCACGAGCACGATCGCACCTACTCGCCGCACACCTGGACCAACGGCATCGGCTTTCACGTGAACTGGAACTTGGCGTTGGCAGACCGCAAGAACAGCCACCCGCTCGAGTACCCGCTCGAGGAGCCGTCGTGGATTCCCGAATTCCGCGAGGGCATCATCGACCCAATCCTCCCCAACCAAAACGGAATGCTCCCACCGTTCCGACGTCCCGGCCTAGGCTTCGAGATCAACAAGAAGAAGCTCCGCAAATACGGCAAACGCTTCTTCAGACTCACCGAAACCGGCCTCAAGCTGAAGGTGATCCGCGAAAAGGGCCTCAAAGCCGCCCTGGATATCAAGAAGCGCAAAGACGCCCAGTAGAGACGAACCGGGGCACGGGGGAACACGACACGGGAACTGCAACACCGGAGACCGGCACGCGACGGACGTGCTCGCTCGCGGGTCCCCGTCGCTGTATCCGGAACGGAAAGGGGTCCGACCCCTTTTCTTCAGGAAGCTGGCTCTGTTTGGTGTGAGGAGTCGTCCGTAGGGGCTCGGACAAACGCGACATGGGGTGGAGTCGGCGTGTGAGTGACAATCGGTAAGACAGCAACCAGGTCCGAGTGGCGCGAGCTCCGAGGGGCGGCTTGCGTGGCCT
>CALJYC010000015.1 GCA_937984275.1 uncultured bacterium
AAGAAGGAGCAAGATCTCGTCGCCTTCGCCGACCAGCTCTCGGGCGGCAGGCAATGGAGAAGCTAAAATCCTAGTCCCCTTCATGTATGAGCTTCGCGGCCGAGGCGTCCCCGTCGGGACGCAGGAGGTCATCGCGCTTGCTCAAGCGCTCCAAGCGGGGCTGCATGAAAGCTCACTCGACGGCTTCTACAACGTCGCCCGCTCGGTGATGATTCACAGCGAAGCCCATCTCGATTCGTTCGATGAAGCGTTCCTGTCGTTCTTCAAAGGCGTGGAGATCGAATCTAAGAAGCTCAAGGACGAGCTTTGGGACTGGCTACAGCAAGCCAAAGAAGACATGGGCGAGCTCACGGACGAGCAGCGCGAGTTCGTCGAGAACTTAGATCTGGACGAGCTGCGCAAGCTCTTCGAGGAGCGGCTCGCCGAACAAGACGAGCAACACGACGGCGGTAACAAGTGGATCGGCACCGGTGGCACTTCGCCGTTCGGCCATAGCGGCCGCGCGCCGAAGGGTTTCCGTATCGGTGGTTCGGGTGGGGGCCGAAGCGCGGTGAAGGTGGCCGACGCGCGGCTCTATCGCCCCTACCGCCAAGACCTCACGCTCGACGTCCGCCAGATGCAGGTCGCGCTTCGCAAGCTGCGCCTGTTCTCGCGTGAGGGCGGTGAGGAAGAGCTCGACCTCGAAGGCACCATCGACGCCACAGCGCAGAACGCCGGCGAGCTCGAGGTCATCACCCGCCCTCCCAGGCGGCACAACACCCGGATCATCTTGATGATGGACGTCGGCGGCTCGATGGACCCTTTCGCGCACCTGTGCTCGCGGCTCTTCTCGGCCGCCAAGAAGTCGTCGCACTTCAAGGAGCTCCGCACCTATTACTTCCACAACTGCGTGTACGGCCACGTCTACGAGACCGAGCGCTTCGACACGCCGATCAAGGTGCGCGACCTCATCCACGAGACGGGCCCCCACTACAAGCTGATCATGGTCGGCGACGCGTTGATGGCGCCTTACGAGCTCCTCGCCGCAGGCGGCTCGCTCGACCTCGGAGACGACCGGGGCATCGAAGGCCTGCAGTGGCTCATGATGCTCAGCCAGCACTACCACCGCAGCATCTGGCTCAATCCGGAGCCGCAGCGGTACTGGAACGGCAACACGATCGAGTACGTGCGTCAGACGTTCGACATGTTTCCCCTGACGCTCGAGGGCCTCGGCGAGGGCGTCAGCCACCTGCTCAAAGGCGGCAAAGGCCACTGACCGCGCCTGAATTCAGGCTCCGGGAGTGAAATTTGGGCTCCAGCCCCTGGGTCGCGTACCCTGAGACCGTGGGGAAGATACGGACAATCGCGGTGCTTGCCATCGTGCTCGGAAGCTCGGGGGCGATCGCGTCGGCTGACGACACCTCGTACGGCGGGGTGACTCCCGGCTCGGAGAACTCCGAAAACCTACCGCCCAAAGCGGAAGAGATCCCCGAGGGTGCGCTCATGCTCACCTGGCCGGGCTTCATGATGCACAAGGACGGCGGCTCGTGCTTCTTCGTCCAAACGTCGCAGCCGGTCGAGACCGCATGGAAGAAATCGGAGGGCCGGTTCGAGTTGGTGCTGCGCAACACGCAGGTTCACCTCAAGAATACGTTCCTGCCCCTCGAAACCGAGTTCTTCGACACGCCGGTGACGCGGGCCACTGTGCTGCGCAAGGCTCGGAAGGATGTCGTGATGGTCTTCGAGATGCGTGAGGACGCCATGCCGACCATCACTCAGAAAAAGGGCAAAGACGGCTTCAACTACGTCTTCGTCAAGTTCGCTCCCTGAGGCTTGAGCTTGCCCGTCGCGGGCGCATCTAGTAACCGGACGCCATGAACCTCCGCGCGGTCAAGGGGATGAAGGACATCCTGCCGGACGAGATCTCGAAGTGGCACCGCCTCGAGAACACGTTCCGTCACCGCGTCGAAGGGTATGGGTTCCGCGAAGCACGCTTCCCCATCGTCGAGCCCACGGCTCTGTTCGTGCGCTCGATCGGCGAAACGACGGACATCGTCGAGAAAGAGATGTACACGTTTACCGATCGGGGCGACAAGTCACTCACGCTGCGCCCCGAGGGCACGGCTTCGTCGGTGCGCGCGTTCGTGCAACACAGCGTGCAAGCGAGAGAGCCCGTCACGAAGTGGTACTACATCGGGCCGATGTATCGGCGTGAGCGGCCCGCCAAGGGGCGATACCGTCAGTTCTATCAAGCGGGCATTGAAGTCTTTGGCGACCCCGGACCCTTTGTCGACGCCGAAGTGATCGACATGGTCGTGGGACTCATCTCGAGCCTCGGCATCACCGAGGTCGAGGTCTTGGTCAACTCGATCGGCGGACCTGAAGCGCGAGAGCACTACCGCGAGGCGTTGCTCGCGTATCTCGGGCCTTACCGCGCCGAGCTTTGCGCGGACTGTCAACGACGAGTGGATGCCAACCCGCTTCGTGTACTCGACTGCAAGGTCCCCCGATGCGCGGAAATCGCCGCCGACGCGCCGTCGATCTTGAAGCACCTGACCGACGAAGACCGTGCGCACTTTGACGGGCTGCAGGAAACGCTGACGATCCTCGGCACACCGTATCGCGTCGACGGCTCGCTCGTTCGAGGCCTCGACTACTACACCCGGACGTTGTTCGAGGTGCTCGGCAAAGGCGAAGCGCTCGGCGCCCAAAATGCACTGCTGGGCGGCGGGCGATACGACCAGATGGTCAAGAGCTTCGGCGGACCAGACACCCCGGCCATCGGCTTTGCGATGGGCCTCGAGCGCCTGTTGATGGCGATGCCCGAGGGCGAGCCGGACTCCCACGTCGACGTCTTCATCGTGGCTGCGCAGGCAGGCGTGCGCGGGGAGGCCACCTTGCTCGGTCGCGAGCTCCGCGATGCCGGACTTCGCGTGGAGAGTGACCTTCGCGGCGGCTCGCTCAAGAGTCAACTCCGTCGCGCAGACAAGATCAACGCACGCATCGCGATGATCCTCGGCGAGTCCGAGGTCGAAGAAGGCGTCGTTCAGCTCAAGGACTTGCAAGAGCAAACACAGGACAAGATCCCTCGAGCAGAAGCCGCGCAACGCGTCCGCGCCTTGCTCTCAAAGTAGTCCCACACACTAGTGTGCGAGAGAAAAGATCCGCACACTAGTTGAAGAAGATGGGGCTGGACCAGGCCATCTCCCCATCCGCCTGTGTAACGCGGCACTAGACGGAGGGCGCGTCGACCTCGCCGACGAACGACGCGGACGGAGACTTTGGCGAATCTGCAGCCGCGACCCCGTCCGGAGTCACGAGCTCGATGCGTTCGATGTCGGTCGTCCCGAGCGCGCGAGTATGCACCTCCACCGCCCCTTCGATGTCGAGCTCACTTCCCATCGGGAACCCGGCGACGTGCACGTCGAGTAGGATCTTGGCGCCGCTCGTCGCGTAGCACCGCCTCGCACGGATCGCTTCGAGGATCGCCTCGCGCGTGCGCGTCGCGGAGATGACCGCGGTCAGTCCGGTTCGAAACGGATCGCGTTTACGGCATTCGCCGTGATGCCAGAGGAGCCCGTGGCTATCGGAGTTCGCGATGAAGCCGAAGCGCAATCCGCTGTCGAGCAGAGGCTTCGCAAACTGATCGTGAAGCTCGCCCCGGTGTCCAAGCGGGTGGTCGGGATACTCGTAGCAACCGTGGCAGGAGCAGATCTCCCAAACCGGTTGCCCCACTGGGTCGTGCCCCGGCACATCGGCGCCCGTCCAACCGATGTGATGCGGCCCGGTGAATGCGCCTTGAGCGCTGATCTGCTGGACGATGTCGCGTCCGTTCGGAACGTCGTCGCGAGAGATGATAGGCAGACCGGGGCCCGGCAGGTAAATGCACTTGTGCCCCGGTCCCGGATACGCCTTCCCTGTCCACTCGTAGGCGACGATGGTCGTAAACTCGCCCGGATCGTCGTGACGCTCGGTCACAGCCTGGAGGTACGACCACTCACCGGGCCCGATGCGTTTTCCCAGGAACGACTCGTGGTCCGTGAGCGCCGCAAAATCGTCGCCGTATCGATAGCGGGCCCGGAGGTAGGCCTCGTCCGCGCTACCCACACCATCGGAGTGGGCGCTGTGCTGCTGGATGTCTCCGAACAAAACCTGCGGCCCCGACCACGCTGCAACATGCGCCGGGGCGGCCTCGAACTCACCCACTTCGACCTTCGCGGAAGCGAGCTCTGGCGCCCCACCTGCCGGCGCATCGAAAGATCGAATGACGATGCCTTTGCGCCCTCGCCACGCGGCAAGCGTGGTCCCACTCGGAAGACGAACGGCGCTCACCCGCCGTCCACGGCATCCCCATTGACCATCGTCAATCGGATCCCGTGCCCCAAACCCGTCGGCATTCAACCGTTGGCGATACATGTTGTGGGACCCACGACCGTAGAGATCGACCGCGCCGTCGTCTCCCACGACCAGGCTCGGAAACTCGAATCCCTGCTCTTCCCCGTCGAGGTCTCGGTCGCGGCCCGTCATAGGTGCGACCGGCTCGTAAACCATCCCCTCCATATCGACGAAGCGAACCGCGATCCACTTTGCGATGTCGGGAACGCCCGTGTCCTCGCGAACGTCGTGATGAAACCCGACCCACGCGCCTCCTGGCGCGGCCGCAATGCACGGCGCGGCCGCGATGCCAAAGGCACTCCAAATGACGAACTCGCCACCCGATGGCGGCGCGACGACCACGCTCGATCGCGGGCCCTGGTGACGCACCTCGACACGCCACCCCTGGTGCTCCGCCTCGAGCTCGGCGAGTGGATCATCGATGGGATGCGGCATGCCTGGAGCCCAGCCCATGATCGCGGCGCTATGGTCGGTGGCCACCGGCTCGCCCTGCACCGAGCCGTCGTCCGCCAAGGTGAATCGAAGGATGTACTCCTCATCGCCCGACCAGGCGAGTACATGCAGGAGCGCGCCCGCATCGGCCACCGGCTCCAACCGCGGGCTTCTCAAGTACCGCTCTGGAGTTTGTTCGACGAGCGGCATGTAACCTCAGTGTGCGTAGCCGAGCGCGCGTAGCTGATCGCGAATCGTGTCGTCCATCTCAGCGTTCTCCCGTTGGAGTTGTGTACCGCCCTTCTGTTCGGCGCTCAACCAGTCCCCACGGTTGCTCGCCCCCAGGAACTGACCGAGCAGCATGCGCGAGTAGCGGCGCCCGATCGGAAACGCGGATGCGTCGAGTTGTTTTTCCTCCATGGGGTCGGCCACGAGGTCGAACATCGTCGAGGTGAGGTTCCCTCGGAGGATCAGCTTCCAGCGACCCGTCGTGATCACGCGGCGATCATCTTGAAAGTCGCTGAACGCCACACTCGGTTGCGACGGCGCCTCCCCTAGCATCAGTCCCACGAGCGCGTGCCCCTCGTTATGGGCCATGCCCGGAACGCCGAGGAGGTCGGTCACGGTCGCCGAAATGTCGAGCGTGCTGACCGCATTCCCAACCTTCGACCCCGCGGGAAGTCGATTCGGGAGGCGAAACATCAGAGGCACGTGAAGCAACTCTTGATAGACCGAGTGGCCGTGTCCCCACGAGCCATGATCGTCGAACTCCTCGCCGTGATCCGAAGTCACGACGATCAACGTGTCGTCGGCGAGCCCCAACTTGCTCAGACGCTCGAGGAACGCGCCGAAGAAGTGGTCGTGCTTCGTGATCTCCCCGTCGTGAAGCGCCTTCAATCGCCGCTTGTCGCTTGCGTCGAACACCACCTGCGGGGGATTGCGCTTGGCTTTCTCGAGGAGGTCGCCGGTCATCCGCGGCCTGATTTGCCCCGTGTATTCGCTCGGGTCGTACATCTGTAGATACTTGCCCGGTGGATCGTAGGGGACGTGCGGGTCGATGGTTTGGATGTACGCGAAGAAGCGCTCGTCCTTGTGCGCTTCGATCCAGTTCCCCGCATCGTCGAAGACATCTTTGGCCTCGGTGCTCTTTTCTTCACGAATGTAGTTCGTGTAGTCGTCCCACCCTTGGTCGAAACCAAAGCGGTCGGACACATAGCCGTTGGCGATGAAGCCCCCCGTCGCGAACCCCTCGCCCTTCAAGTGCTCGCTCAAGAGCTCAGCCGAGCTCGGCAGTGCCGCGTCTCCCGTTTTCTGCTGGTGAGTTTGCGGGTGAAGCCCCGTCAGAATCGAAGCCACCGAAGGCTTGGTCCAGTTCTCGGGCGCCTGCGCGAGCGCGAACACCACGCCGTCCGAGGCAAACTGATCGATAACGGGCGTCTTCACGCGCGACTCGGCATTGAACGGGCGGAGCTTGTCCGCACGCAGCGTATCGATGACGAGCACCACGACGTTCTTCGCTGGTGCGATGTGTCGTTCCGTCCGAGCCGGAACCAGAATTCGAGGCGAATTCCACGCCAAGCGACCTGGACCCTGGCCCTCGGCACGCAGGTCGACGCGTACGGTCTCCCCGGTGAAGCGGCTCAGATCGACTCTGTGGTTCACCCAGGATCCCGATGCCGTTCCCGCCAGCACCTGCGTGGTCGGCTGTCCGTCCGCCGTCACCTCGATCGCGAACGGTGCATCACCCTCGCCTTCGACACCGACGCCGAACCCCAACGAGCCATCGGCCGGGACCATCACGTGATACCGAAGCGTCGATTTGCGGGACAACGCGATGGCCTGCCGTTCCTCATCCCCGAGACGAACGTTGGCGATCAGCCCATCGTACGCGGGCGCTCGCGCCATCTTGGATGCCTCGGATCGATTTCGAATCCAAATGGAATCAACCGCGACCGAAACATCCTGCCCATCGATCGGCACCGTTCCACCAAACGTCAGCAGCAAGTAGTTCTCGCCGGCCTGCACGTGCTCCTTCGGGAGCTCGATGTCGTAGTCGACAAACCCGTCACCCTTGCCGAGGTGAATCGAGTTGAGCTGTTTGTTGTTGAGGTACGGCGTGAGCGCTTGCGTGCCATGCGGTCGGAGCCGAACACGTGCAACGAGCGGCGCGGGGGTGTCAGCCTCGAAATACACCCGTCCCCGCATTCCAACATGCGCGTACGTGGTGTCGCCGTCGACGCCCTTCCCGACCCACCCGCTTCGCCAGTCGCCCACGGTGTACTTCGACTGCGCGGGGGTGCCGAAGTCGACATACCAACCTCCGTCATCCACCTCGGCCAGGTGACGAAGCGCCGTCAGATCCGAATGTACCTCGAGCCCCGCGAACGGGTCCGGCTTGGAGCCCCCCCGACTACACCCGGCCGCAATGGCAAGGGTCGTGATCACCAGTAAAAAGAATCGCATCAGCCGCCTTCCTCCAGTGCTCCGGCGGCCGTTTTCGCCCCTCTTTTCGACCCCCCGGAACCTTGCTGCGGTTAGCACGCAGCTTCAGCGAGCGTCAACTAAACCACCCGCTTGGGTGAGGACGGTCAACGCGCGGGTCGCACCCGATTTCACGTAGTAGAAACGGTAGGTCGACCTGGCGCGGGTGCGGTACTGCACCATGTGTCTCCCCTGCTCCAGCGCGAGCGTCACCGGAAGCGCTCCCCGGTCTACGCCGTCCACCTCAACACGGACATCGCTCGGACCAATCAGCTCCAGCACACCTTGCCCTTGGGTGACCTCCAAGGATGGGTCGACCCCCGCGCGAAGGCTTCCAGCGAACGCCGATAACCCAGCACTTCTCGAAGTGCCCTTGGGCGCGGCCGCCGGGACCTCCGGCGCGACCTGCTCGCCCTCAGCCGTGGCCGGCAGTGGAGTGGGTCCGACCGAGGGCAACCCAGTCGGCGCACCTCCTGACATCACCTGACTCCAGATGAGAAACGCTACCGTCGCCGACAGCACGACCGCAAACGCCAAACCCAATAAGCGTGGCGTCCTCTGGATCTGCATCCCGAACCCAGAGCCGCTCTCACGGCCTGCCGCCACGGAGCTGACATTCAGCCGCCAAATCGGATAGGCCCGGTCCGGCCCTTGGTTCGCCGGCTCGCGATGCATGGCGACCGCCAATTGTGCTCTGACGTTCTCTCGCTCGATGGGATCGGCCACGGGCCGAGAGTCTTGCTGGATCTCGGACGCGATCAACTCCCGGCCGGGACCCCATGGGCGCTCCGCCATTGGCCCCCCGTCGGATCCGAGCGCCGGGACCTTCACGTCTCGAATCGCCCCTTGGCGAGCCAACGTCACCAATACCGCGTCGACCAAGCCCGCGGACCCGGCCCCCGATTCCCATAAGGCATGGGGCGGCTCGCCCTCGACTAGCCGCGCAATTAACCGCTGAATACCGACGGGGGAGTGACGCACATAGGTGCTCAACGCATCCTGATCGAGCTCGACCCGGCACTCGGGGTGAGTGGCCATCGCACTTAGGAGAAACCCCAGTCGGCGGGTCGCGTGCGCGAATGACGCGTCCAGCGATTCCCGTTCCTCTCCACCTTCGGGTGCCGACTCCTCTGTCACGACGAATCGCCCGGAGCTCATTCCGACGAGCGCTGGAAACGCGGCCGCACCCTCGGTGACCACGCCGTCGATGGCCGTCCTGGTCACGTCGACGATGCGCCCCTCCCGGAGCTCGAGGTCGAACAAACTCCATGGATCCTGAACGACGATGCTCGCGTTGGGACGAAGCCGCCGAGTTGCGCGCAGCAGCCCCGAGACACCGAGCTCCTCCAGGTCCCCATTCGCTTCCCTGTCGCTCTTTAGCGACTCCTCGAGCCGCGTCAGGGGCTCGAGCATCCCCGACACCCGGTCGAGAATCTGCTGCGCCGAAACCGGCTGTGACAACAAAACGATGCGGACGCCGTCGAGCGTGGGATCGCGCCGAAAGGCGGCGCAGAGGCCAAGGCCGTCGAGGCGCGGCATGTCGATCGCCGCCAGGACCAAATCCGGCACGTCATCGCGCGCGATCTCGAGCGCGTGCACCCCGTCACGCGCTTCGGTGACGCGGGCGCCGGCCTCGCGGAGAACCCCGACATGGAACCAACGCACCTCGGCTTCGCCGTCGGCCACGAGCACCCGACGCCCACGGAGGCTCACGTTGGTCGATGGCCGCTCCTCCGCGACGACCCGATGCGTACCGGATTGGCTCGGCATCGCGGCTAGGGACTCGTAGCGCCACGCGAGCACCCGGGCGGCAAGCAGCGAGGCCGGCTCAAAAGACTCCCGCTCGAGCCGGGCAAGGACCTCGGCCACGGCGGCTTCGAGGTGCACGAGCCCGAGCTCGCGGGCCGATTGCCGAAGGTCGGACAGATGGTCTGCGAGGGCCCCGCGGGCCGCCTCGTCCTCGGGCGAAACGCTCAGGGCCTCGGTTAACCGCACTGTTTCCAAGCTCTTGGCAGCCAAAGCTTGGATGAACCTGGCGTTTGCAGACGCCGGTCCCGAGTCGCCGGAAGCACTTAGCACTTGCGCAGTGTACGCGTCCCGCCGATTTGTTCGAGCACCAAGTCGGTTGCCCCGACAAAGGCCCCGACGTACTGACGAGCGTGGACTTCGTCGATGAGGTAACGCTGGAGGTCGCCGCCGGCGACGGTGGGAACGGCGCAGTTGCATTTCGACGGGAGAAGTTCGTCCCGCTCGGCGGCCCTTCGGGAGGCGATGGCGGACGCGGCGGGAGCGTCATTCTGGTTGCGCACGACCGATTCTCTACGCTGTTCGACCTTCGCTACCGGAGAATCGTTCGCGCCGAGCGCGGCGAAGACGGCCGCGGCAAGGACCAATTCGGCAAGGCGGGCGCGGACGTTCGGATTGAGGTTCCCGTGGGAACCCAGGTCTACGACCAGGAGAGCGATGCTCTCCTCGCAGACCTTCACGAATCGGGCGCCGAGCTCGTGGTCGCGCAGGGAGGTAGGGGCGGCCGGGGGAACATCAAGTTCGCCACGCCGTACGACCGCGCGCCGCGACGCGCCCAGCCCGGCACGCCCGGCGAACGGAAGAAGATCCGGCTCGTCCTCAAGCTTCTGGCAGACATCGGCATCGTGGGCTTCCCAAACGTCGGCAAGAGCACCTTCATCGCCACGGTTTCCCGTGCGCGCCCCAAAGTCGCCGACTACCCGTTCACCACCCTCGTCCCAAACCTCGGCGTCGTGTCGCTCGGCGTTGATCGGACGTTCGTCATCGCAGACATCCCTGGAATCATCGAGGGGGCGTCGGAAGGCGCGGGCCTCGGCCTCAGGTTTCTCAAGCACGTCGAGCGGACCAAGGTGCTCCTGCACATGCTCAGCGTGGACCCGGACCCCGAACGCGAGCCCGTCGCGGACTTCGACGCCCTGATGTCAGAGCTTGGGCGATTCGACCCCAGCCTGTTGGAGCGGCCGATACTGGTCGCGGTGAGCAAGTGTGACCTACCGGAGGCTCAGAAAGCCTACGAAGCGGTGCGCGAAGCGCTCGAACCCAGAGGCTTCCAAGTGTTCGCGATCAGCTCGGCAACCAACGAGGGGCTCACGCCGCTGCTCGAAGCGCTCGAGGCTATTCTGAGGGAGCCAGACGACGCTTGAGCTCGATGCTGGCCCACGTCGCCGCCTCGCGTACAACCTCGGAGGGATGGTTCCGCCGCGCATCGTCCAGCACAGGCAGGTGAAGCTCCTGACCGCGATTCCCCAGTACCAGCGCCACGTTGCGCGCTAAACCTTCGTGCCGAGCACGCTTCACTGGCGAGCCCTCGGCCCACACCCGAAACCGTTCTTCGGTCATCTGAAGAAACTGTGCCGCTTCGACCCCGGTCCACCGGTCCCCTGGCTCAAAGGCGCTGAGCGAAGCGTTGGCTGCGCCCGAGGCCTGGTTGTACGGACATACGTCTTGGCAAACGTCGCACCCAAACGCCCACGGGCCCAGGGCCTGCCGGTGCTCGGCGGGAATCGCTCCGCGATGCTCGATGGTCAGATACGAAATGCACTTGCGCGCATCGAGGCTCCGCGGCCCGGCGAACGCCCGCGTCGGGCACGCATCGAGACACAACGTGCAGCTTCCGCAACGACGGCTCATCGGCTCGTCGGGGCTCAGCGGCGCAGTCGTGACCACGCAAGCCAGAAAGGTGTGCGACCCGACCCCGGGAACGATCAGACAACAGTTCTTTCCGACGAAGCCGACCCCGGCACGCTCTGCCCACGCGCGCTCGAACACCGGCTTCGAATCGACCGCAACCCGAGCACCGAACCCTGCCTCTTGCAGCACGCGCGCTACCTTGCGGCCTTTCTTCGTCAATACGTTGTGGTAGTCCCGCCCTACCGCGTATTTCGCGATGCGCGCAGGGGGCGGCCCTTCGTAGCCGCCGCGCCGAACGTACGGCGCCGCCATCACGATCACGCTCTTGGCGTTCTCGAGCATGTTTGGATCCCGCGGATCCTTCCGCACCGATGCGGTCCGCGCCATCCACGACATCTGCCCGTGACGCCCTTCGGCCAGCCACGTGTCGAGGTGCACCCCCTCCTCGTCGAGCACCGCGGCTTCGGCCACACCAACGCGCGCGAACCCCAGTGCTTCGGCCTCTGCTTTGACCCGTGCGGTCAGCTCGCCATCGTGGGTCATCCCAGGCCGGAGCCGGGCGGAGCGGGCGGCGCCTTGGGCACCTCCTCTTCCTGCTCCTTCGGCTGCGCGGGCGGAGACTTCTCTGGAGGTCGCTTGGGCTCGTCCTCTTCTCTCGATTCCTCTCCGCGGGTGCGCCATGTCGGCCGTGCATCTGCGGGAACGACGGTCTCCCAGTCGGGCGCATCCGTCAGGCCATCCGGGCGCCCGGGGGTGCCCCTCGGGTTCGGAATAATGTAGGGCTCGGCGTTGAACGTGCCGCACTGACGCTGGTTTCGGTAGAAGCCCCAATGGAAGTACACACGCCCGTCTCCGCTGAGAATCGACGAAGGCGCCGGTGCGTAGGGCTGCCCCCGGAGCACCGAGTTGAAGGC
>CALJYC010000016.1 GCA_937984275.1 uncultured bacterium
CGCTCCCGGAATGTGTCCCGCTACCGGATCGAGAGGCTCCGACTGTCCGTTGTAACGCTCGGGGGCGCGTGCATCGATCACGCACCAACTCGGATCGGTGCGAACGCGTTCGACCGTCACGGCATCGACCGTGGGCCAACGCTCGACCTTGCTCGGATACGGGCCCACTGAGCTCGCGCGCGAGTCGCCCGCTTCGGCCGGGACACCTGCCTCGCGCAACGCGTGCCAACCGCCATCGACGACGCCGAGGGGCTCATGACCGATCGCGCGGAGCATCCACCAAGCCCGAGCCGCAGCGATCCCGCCACCCGCGTCGTCATACACGATCACAGGAGTCGAAGGCGCCACCCCCCAGCCACCAAGCCGTGCACACCATGTGTCGACGGACGGAAGCGGGTGTCGGCCCCCTAGCGCGGGTTCCCGGGGTTCTGACAGATCGCTTTCGAGGTCGACGCGAATGGCACCTGGCACATGCCCCCGGAGGTAGGCCGAAGTCGGGTCGGCTCCGCCCCGCGCGTCGAGGAAAACCGCCTGGCCGAGCAGGGGAACGGCCTCCGCCGCCGTGATGAGAGGGCTCGGTATCATCGGATTCTCCCACTCTAACCCACAATGTGAGTAAAGTGTCTAGTCACACTTGACACTTTCATGCAGGTTCCGCATTCTGCTCTGCATGGAGGGTAACCGCAGCCGCCGCGCGGGCCGATTCGATGCAGCCGCCTCGCTCGCCGCGCGTGCGTTGCCGAACGCCCTCACGCCATGGATCGAACAGGCTCGCCTCGATGCAACGATGATCATCGATCGGACGAGTGGCAAGACACCTGCGCCGCTGGTCGACGACATCGAGGCCCCGCCTCCGCTCAGCGAGGTTGATCCGCTCAACGTCCTGCCCCGTGGCATCGCGGACAAAGTTCGCGCCGTACGACGGGACGTGCAGATGCTTCGCGACCGGTTGATCTTAGGCAAGAACCCCCCTCCGGTGATCGAGCGTCCGCGCGGTGCCGCCGGAGCCGTGGTCTCGCTGCCACGCAAGACGCCCAATATGACGCGACCCGTGAAGGTGGTGCGGGTCGTTCGCGAAACCAACGACGCGGTTTCGATCTACCTGACCGAGGCGGACGGATCGGCTCTGGAGTTTCAACCAGGTCAGTTCCTGAGCGTCGACGTCACCATCGACGGGGAACGTTTGCGACGTGCGTACTCATTGGCGAGCGCATGCCTCCCGGACGTTCCGGTGCACGTGACGGTGAAGCGGATCGAGGACGGACGGGTGAGTAATCACTTGAACGACACCATCCAAGAAGGCGACGAGCTCTCGGTCCTGGGCCCCTCCGGCAACTTCACCGTCGAGCCACGGGAGGTCAATGAACGGCACTTGGTCATGATCGCCGGTGGCAGCGGCATTACGCCGATCATGAGCATTCTCGAAACGGTGCTCCGTCTGGAGGCGGGGAGCCGGGTGACCCTGATCTACGGCAACCGTGGTTGGGATGACGTGATTTTCAGAGATCGATTGGCCTCGCTGTCCGACGAGTTTCAGGGGCGCTTGTTGGTCGATCACGTGCTCGAGCGGCCTCCAGAAAGCTGGTCCGAGGGCACTGGCCTTCTCAGCGGCGACGTGCTCGAGGCGCGCCTCGAGACGCTGGGTATTGAGGACGATGGGCTCATCCGCTACTTCGTGTGCGGACCGACGCCGATGATGGAAGCCGCGCATGAAGCCCTCCAGCGACGCGGGGTGGACGCCAATCGAATCGCCGAAGAGCGCTTCACCAGCCCCGAAGCTCGCTCGGGCGACGTGGGTAGCGACAAGATCGAGCTCGTAGTCATCTCGCAGGCGGGTCACGACCACGGCATTCAAGTCGAGCCCGGGCAGACGATCCTCGAAGCGGCGCTCGCAGCAGGCATCGACATGCCTTTTTCGTGCGCGATGGGCGGCTGCGGAGCCTGTCGCGTTCGTCGTGCGGAAGGCGAAGTCCAAATGGCGGAGCCGAACTGCCTGAGTCGCGCAGAGCGGGAGCAAGGCTATGTACTGACGTGCGTCGGCCGTCCGCTGATGCAAAGCAAGATCGAAGTGGAGGGCGTATGACGGCGTCCGCAGAAGCCGCAGATCTAGACGAGGGACTGTGGTGCTACCGGATGAAGGATCTGTGCGACGCCACGGGTCTGCCACGCCAGGCCATTCACTTCTACATTCAACAAGGGCTTCTCCCTTCGGGGCGCAAGACGGGCCGCAACATGGCCTGGTACACCGAAGAGCACCTCGAGCGACTGCATCTGATCAAGAAACTCCAACATGAACGATTCCTTCCGTTGAAGGCGATCAAGGCACTATTCGACGGCGAAGACGGTGTGTTCTCGCCGCGCCAACACGCGTTTCTTGCCGGCGTCAAGGAGCGCCTCGCCGAGTCGCTCAAGACCAGCGAAGACCGAAGCCCGACGCTCACGCCCGCAGAAATCGCCGACAAAACGGGCATCGACTCCGAAGACGTCGAGCGCGCGTTCGAGCTAGGCTTGGTCGGTGGCGCCCGGTCGAACGGCTCGCTTCGAATCGCAGCGGCCGACGTTTGGATCTTCGAAGTGTTTGGGAAGGTCCGTTCTTTGGGCTTTACACCAGACCTCGGCTTTCGAGTCGAGGACATGGCGCTTTACCAGGACGCGATTACCACGCTCCTCAACGAAGAGGTGCGTTTGATCTCTTCGCGGCTTTCGGAGCTACCGCCCGAAAAGGTCGCTACGATGATCGAGGAGGTCGTTCCCATCCTCGATCGCTACATCATGCGTTTACATTCCACCAAGATTCGAGAATTTTTTGCCAACGTGCTCTAAAGAAGGAACCGGCCATGATCACCGATAAAGTCCTCGATAACCTGCCGCAGGAGATTCGCCGCCGGGTCGAGCCCTACGTCGAAGCCGTCCAGCTGATGACCGCAACCAACAACGCCAAGGTGCTGCGGTCTATGGCGCCGTCCGGGGTGCGCGGGTTGATCCTTCAACGAGGCAAGCAGGGCGTCCCTACGCTGATGCCTTCGCATCACAAGGTGCACTTCGACTGGACGTATCCAAACGATCAGCCGGAAATGCGGGAGCTCTACACCCGGGCAAAAGAGCAACAGTGGAACGGCGATGACCTTCCCTGGCACATCGATGTCGACCCAGAGAATCCCGAGAAGCAGATTCTGTCGAAGCAGTTCATGGACTTCGAGGCCCTCCGCTCCGCCGGTATCCGGTTGACGGACCTCGAAGAGCGACGCCTCAACTCGAGCGTGGCCTCCTGGATGCTGAGCCAGTTCCTGCATGGCGAGCAGGGCGCGCTCTTTGCGGCAGCGCAGGTCACCGAAGCCGTGCAGTTCTTCGATGGCAAGCTCTACGGCTCGACGCAGGTCGTCGACGAAGGCCGCCACGTCGAGGTGTTCCATCGCTACCTCGATACGAAGATGAACAAGCTCTATCAGATCAACGACAACCTGTTCGTCATCATCGACGCCCTCATCCAAGACTCGCGATGGGACGTGAAGTTCCTCGGGATGCAGATCATGGTCGAAGGCCTGGCACTCGGTGCATTCGGCACGATGTATCAAATGACGAAGGAGCCTCTCCTCAAGGAGCTCCTCAAGATGGTGATTCAAGACGAGGCGCGGCACGTGCACTACGGTGTGCTCGCTCTTCGCGACCATTTCCGATATGAGCTCAGCGAGAGCGAGCGACGGGAGCGCGAGGATTGGGCTTTCGAGGTAGCCCTGCTGATGCGCAACCGCTTCCTGTCCTTCGAAGTGTACGAGGAGTGGTTCGAGCACAAGCTGACGCGCAAGGAATGGGCCGCGTTCGTCACCGCCTCGCCAGGATTCGCCCTGTTCCGACAAGTGATGTTCAAGCGCCTGGTTCCCAACCTCCGCGACATCGGGTTGATGAGCGACCGGATCAAGCCGCACTACGATCGGGCTGGCCTGATGGAGTACTTCGGGGGCGCTTCGGCGAGTCAGTTGAGCGGCGATCAGATGATCGCTGAGCTCGACGCGGCCTAGTCGTCGGAAACGACGATCAGTAACGCGTCGGCGTCGACTTGGTCTCCGGCAGCCACGCCGACGTGGGCCACCGTGCCACCCTGCGGCGCGGCTACGGAGTGCTCCATCTTCATCGCCTCCATGATCAAGAGCAGCTGGCCCGCCTGTACGGTGTCGCCCTCTGCGACGCGGAGCTCGATGACTTTGCCGGGCATCGGCGCCACGCATCCACCGGCGGGAACCGCTTGCGACTTGTCCGGGAAGCGTGGCTTTTGCAGCAGGCCGATGCTGAATTGGGAGGTGTGGACATACCTCCGGTCGCCATCCACGCTGATGCGCGCGTGCCACCGGTGCGACCCCTCTTCGAGGGTCAGCTGCGGTGGCTCCCAAGACACCACCCGAATGTCTCGCCCTTCATCGCCGGTCCACACGTTGAACCGGTCATCGCCAAGGTGGCGATACTCCACGCGGACCTCGCGGTCGCCAGCTTCGTCTTCGACCCACTGCGGGGTGTGATAGTTGTTTCGCCATCCCGATGGGACGTCGCGCACGAACACCCGTTCACGGTCGCGCTGTTGCTGGTCTGCAAGCGCCGCTGCGATCGCGGCGCGCTGCTCGTCAGCTTCGGAAGCGCCATCGCCGAGCTCGTCTTGAAGGTGCCGGTCGATGAAGTGCGTGTCGATGTCGCCCGCAATGAACGCGGGGTGCTCGAGGACACGGAGCAAGAACTCGCGGTTGGTGGTCACACCTTGGACGCTCAGCGAGCGCAGCGCCCGCCGCATCCTCTGCAGCGCCAGCGGGCGGTTTTCACCCGAGGTGATGATCTTCGCGAGCATCGGATCGTAGTGAATGCCAACCTCGCTGCCCGCCTCGACGCCGCTGTCGACCCGTAGTCCTTCGGCGGGCGGTAGATCCCAATCGACCACCTTCCCACTTTGTGGAAGGAAACCGGCGGCTGGATCTTCGGCATAGAGGCGAACCTCGACGGCTGCGCCTTCGAAACGGACCGCCTCTTGCGACATGCGGAGTGCCTCGCCTTGGGCGACCAAGATCTGCTCTTCCACCAGGTCGAGCCCCGTGACGCATTCGGTGACCGGGTGCTCCACCTGAAGGCGCGTGTTGACCTCGAGGAAGTAGAAGCTCCGGTCAGGCGCGAGGATGAACTCGACCGTGCCAGCATTCTGATAGTTGATCGCCTTGCCACACAAGACCGCAGCTTCGCCCATTGCGTTTCGAAGCGCCGCATCCAAAGCGGGGGAAGGCGTCTCCTCGATGATCTTCTGGTGCCGGCGTTGGATCGAGCACTCCCGCTCGTTGAGGTGAATCAAGTTGCCGTGGCTGTCGCCGAGAATCTGGATTTCGACGTGGCGCGGGTCCTCGATGTACTTCTCGACCAGCAGCGTGCCGTCTCCAAACGAGCTCTGACCCTCGCGCGCGGCGGATGCGATCGCATCGGGGAGCTCCGCCTCCTGGCGAACGAGTTTCATGCCCTTGCCGCCACCACCGGCGCTCGCCTTGAGCAGAACCGGAAAACCGATCTCGAGCGCCTCTTTCGCGAGGTCTTTCGGATCTTGGCTCGAGCCATCGTAGCCGGGGATCACCGGGACGCCGGCCTTGCCGACCAACGCCTTGGCTTCGCGCTTCGATCCCATCGAGCGAATCGCGTCGGGCGTGGGTCCGATGAAGATGACGTTGGCACCAGCGCAGGCCTCGGCGAACGCTGCGTTCTCCGCCAGGAAGCCGTATCCGGGATGAATGGCGTCGCTGTTCGTCAGAGCCGCGGCGTCGAGAATCTTGTCGATGCGCAGATAGCTTTCGCTGCTCGGAGCGGGGCCCAAGAGAACCGCTTCGTCGGCTTCGGCAACGAACGGCATGCCGGCATCTGCCTCGGAGTAGACCGCCACGGTCGAAATGCCCATCTTGCGGCACGTCCGGATGATCCGCCGCGCGATTTCGCCACGGTTGGCAACGAGGATCTTTTGAATCGTAGTGCTCAACGCCCGCTTGCTCCCTAGTGACGAAAGACGCCCCATGATGTGGTCCCTTCAACGGGAGCGTTGTACGCAGCCGACAAGCAAAGCGCGATCGTCGTGCGCGTGTCGCGTGGATCGATAATGCCGTCGTCCCAGATGCGGGCGGTCGCGTAAAGCGCGGTCGACTGATCCTCGATCTGCTTCTCGGTCATCATCTTGGCGACCTCGAGCATCTTTTCGTCGACTTCGATGCCCTTCTTTCTGGCGGCGTCGCGCTGAATGATGTCGAGCACTCCGGCCAGTTGCTTGCCGCCCATGACCGCGATTTTGTGATTGGGCCACGTGAAGAGAAAGCGCGGACGATACGACCTGCCCATCATCGCGTAGTTCCCTGCGCCGTAGCTCGACCCGGTCATGATGGTGATCGCAGGCACGGTGCTATTGGAGACCGCGTTGATCATCTTCGCGCCGTGCTTGATGATTCCATTCTGCTCGTACTGCTTGCCGACCATGAA
>CALJYC010000017.1 GCA_937984275.1 uncultured bacterium
CATTGAGGCGCCGATCGAGCTCGTCCACGCGCTCCCCACGTCATCCGAGCGGAGTGTGGCTTACCCACGGGTTCTAATCACCGTGGGCGACGGCGCCGAGCTGACGCTCGTCGAAACCTACGCCGGCGAAAATGCCGGGCAGCTCACCAATTCGGTGGTCGAGGTCGACCTCGGCCGTAACGCCAAGATGAACCACGCCCGAGTTCACGAGAACGCCGGCCTGCAAGTGGGCCGGGTGGACGTGCGGCAGGATGCCGACAGCAACTATCGCTCGACGGTCGTTACTTTGGGTGGGGCGCTGCTGCGTTTCGACGTTCGCTGCTTGCTGCAGGGCAAGGGTGCCGAGTGCCAGCTCGACGGTGCGTATCTGATCGATGGCGAGGACCTCGTCGATCATCACACCTTGGTCGAGCATCAGGCCTCGCACTGTCGAAGTGCGCAATCGTATCGCGGCATCGTCTCTGGGAAGGGCACCGCCGTATTCGACGGCATCGTCGTCGTGCACCGCCACGCTCAGAAGACGGAGGCGCACCAGGAGAACCGAAACCTGCTGCTCTCCGAGACGGCGACAGTCCATACTAAACCGCACCTCGAAATCGACGCGGACGATGTGGTGTGCAGCCACGGGGTGACCGTGGGCTCCCTCGACGAACATCAGCTGTTCTACCTACGCGCTCGGGGCATCCCCGAAGATCTCGCCCACTCGATGCTCACGTATGCTTTCTTGGAGTCGATCGTCGAGCGGGTGAGCCACGAGCCGACCCGCGCGCGCATGCGTGAAGCGGTCCTCACGCGCATACCGCATGGTGACGACGTCCGGGGGATCGCATGACCGAAGCATCTCCCATCGCGGCCTCTAGCCCTGCGGCGTTCGACGTTCAACGTGTGCGGGAGGACTTCCCGGCGCTCCATCAAGACGTGCATGGAAAGCCACTCGTCTACCTCGACAGTGCGGCTACGTCTCTCAAGCCTCAATCGGTAATCGACGCGGTCGCGGAAGTTTACGCCCGAGACTGCGCCAACATCCATCGGGCTGTTCACCTGCTCTCGCAGCGCGCGACCGTTCGTTTCGAAGAGGCGCGCGAGAAGGTCCGTGCCTTCGTGAACGCGGCCAAAAAGACCGAAGTAGTGTTCACCCGCGGCACGACCGAGGCGATCAACCTCGTCGCGCATAGCTGGGGGCGTGCCTATCTCCGCGAAGGCGACGAGGTCCTGGTCACAGAGCTCGAGCACCACTCGAACATCGTGCCTTGGCAGATCCTTTGCCAACAGACGGGCGCTACGCTCGTCGTGGTGCCGATGACCGACCGCGGGGAGATTTTGCGGGAGGCTTTCGAAGAGCAGCTCACCGAGCGCACACGCTTGGTCGCGATGGCCCATGTTTCGAACGCGCTGGGTTCCGTGTTGCCAGTTGCCGAGCTGATCGCGCTCGCGCACGAGCGAGGCGCGGTCGTACTACTCGACGGTGCGCAGGCCATGTCGCACGTGGACGTCGATGTGCAGGCGCTCGACTGTGATTTCTATGCATTTAGCGGTCACAAGCTTTACGGCCCGAACGGGATCGGCGCGCTGTACGGCAAGGAGCGGTTGCTCGAGGGCATGCCGCCCTACCAAGGCGGAGGCGACATGATTCGCTCAGTCACCTTCGAAGAGACAATCTACAACGAGCTCCCGTACAAGTTCGAAGCGGGCACGCCGAACATCGCCGGAGCAATTGGCCTAGGCGCCGCGATCGACTACTTCAGTTCGTTCGATGCGCACGTGGTGCACGCTCACGAAAACGCCGTCCTTCGCTATGCCACCGACGCGGTCGAGTCGGTGCCCGGCGTGCGTCTGATCGGAACCGCGCCAGGTAAGGTCGCAGCACTCTCGTTCTTGATGGATGCCGCGCACCCGCACGACATCGGCACGATCGTCGATTCAGAGGGCGTGGCGATTCGTACCGGACACCACTGCGCACAGCCGGTGATGGAGCACTTCGGGATCGCCGCGACCGCGCGCGCGTCGCTCGGCATGTACAACACGACCGACGACATCGACGCCCTGGTCACCGCGCTTCGAAAAGTGCAGGAGCTGTTCGGCTAATGGACCTCCGCGATCTCTACCAAGAAGTGATCCTCGATCACGGCAAGAACCCCCGGAACCACAGGTTCCCAGAACCGCACAACCGGGAGGGGCGAGGCTACAATCCGTTATGCGGCGACAAGATCACGCTTCGCTTGCAGTTGGACGGCGACACGATCACCGATGTCGGGTTCATCGGGCAAGGCTGCGCGATCTCACAGGCGTCCTGCTCCACCATGACCGAAGCGATCAAAGGCAAGAAGCTCCCTGAAGTGGAAGAGCTCTTCTCGAAGTTCCACACGATGCTAACGAGTGACGACGGCTCCGATGACCCGGACGCCCTCGGCAAACTTGCGGTGTTTGCCGGAGTCCGCGAGTTTCCGATGCGCGTCAAATGCGCCACGCTCGGCTGGCACACCCTCAATCAAGCCCTTCGTAGCGAGGGCGGCGAAGCGACGACGGAGTAGAGTGGTGGGCGACGACATCGAACGCTTGAAGATCCACAAGATCGAGCCGCGGTCCACATCCGACCACGTGTTCCTGCCACGGGCCGACGGCCATTCGCCGCCCACGGAGCCGGTCAGTGAGGCCTATGCGGGAACCGGTGAGGAACCGACGGTCCCGATCGACCCGCAGAAGGTCGAAGCCGCGATCATCGAAGCCCTGCAAACGATCTACGACCCAGAGATCCCGGTGAACATCTACGAGCTCGGTCTGATCTATGGTGTCGAGGTTTCGGAGGACGGCCGCGCCGAAGTCCGGATGACCCTCACCGCCCCCGCTTGCCCGGTCGCCGGCGCCATCGTCGAAGAGGTCGCCGAAAAGTCCGGCCACGTGGAGGGAGTCTCCACCGCACACGTCGAGTTGGTCTGGGACCCCCCGTGGACCCCAGAGCGCATGACCGAAGCGGCGAAGCTCGAGCTGGGGATGATTTAGCAGCGGTTTAGTTACACCGCCCGCCCACCCCCACCCGTAGTCCTCCCTGCCGCGCCTTGCGCTTTGCTTAGGCTTGGCGGCGCTGCGCGCCGGGCTTCGCCTTCGGCTCGCGCTACCGCGGGTGGCTGAGGGCGGGCGGTGTAATTAAACCACTACTTCCCTTGGCCGCTGAACTGATCTTCTTTGCGTTTGAACAGGACGTTGAAGCTCGTCAGGGAGCCGTAGCAGCCGGTGATGTATTGCTGGAGCTGCACCTTCTCTTCGTCGCTCAGGTTCTTGTTGCCGTTGACCTTCTGTTCGAGCACGCGGAGCTTGTCGCGAACCATGACGATCTTCTTGAAGAACACGTCGAGGGGGATGCGTTTCTCCTGCGTTCCTTCTTTGCCGGGGACGAGCACGAGCTCGCCGTCGTTCCAGCGGTCTCCGAGCTCGACGTCGCGCACACCGAGCTCATCGAGAAGGACCTCGCGGAGGACTTGTCGAAAGGTTTCTTGATCCATGTCGATTCCAATCTCCGAGGGAATGGTGGGTCGTGGCTTGGGAGCGGGCTCGTCCCGATAACCGCGTGGCGTTCCTGCCGCAGGCTTTCGCTTCAGTGCTTGGTCCCAGGGCGTGTCCTTGGACTTGTGACTCGAACACGTCGCCATATCCTTGAGCGGCCAGCGACCTTGCCCAAGGCGACAATCGCCAACCCAAGACCCGTCGGGCTCTTCACGCTTGCGGATGTACCACCCGCACGTCCCGCATCGGCCTGAAAGGTCCCGGCTCACCGGGGGGACCGTAGGGCAGTGCCAGTGCCAGCGCCAGCCCGTACAACCGATGCTTCGCATCGCCCACGGGCCTTCGGCGCCAGCGACGGCGAACCAGCGGCTAGCGGTCAGCGGTTAATCCAGAGCCTCCCTTACGAAGTCGGCGTATCCCTGGCCGGCCTCCGCGTAGAGATTGAAAGCCGCGTCGACTCCGTTCTCCTCCAGCTCCTGGACTTGGTCGTCGTGTTTCGCGGTTGCCGTCACCATGAGGTCGAACTTGTGCTTCAGCGAGCTAAGCTCACCTGCAGCAACCAGGTTCGCCTGGTGATTTGGCAGCGCCAGCATTGCGCGTTTGAGCTTGCCCTCGTTGATGACTCGCTCGCAGAAGTCCAAGTCGGTGGGGTCCCCACGGACCACGTTCCGCCCGCTGTCGACGTGTCGCTGCACGATGTCCGGATCGACGTCGACCCCCGCCACCCGGTCTCCCAGGTCCCCTACGAGCGCGTCGTACGTTCCAGTGCCGACTCGGCCCATGCCCAGGATCAGGACTTCAGCCTTGGGAACGTAGATCGGCCGTTCCTCCGGGAGACGCTTGTCGGATTGGAAGCGCAGCAGCCTCG
>CALJYC010000018.1 GCA_937984275.1 uncultured bacterium
CACGCTTCGGACGCGCTCGAACAGGTGGCCGAAGCCCTTGGATCGCCCGTCACCACCAGCTGGGCGGGACGCGGCGCCCTACCCGACAACCACGAGCAACTGCTCCCGATCTGGGCGATGGAGCCGATCAACCAGGCCCGCAGTGAAGCCGATGTCGTGCTCGTGCTGGGCTCGCGTCTCGGCGAGACCGATTGGTGGGGGAAACCGCCCTACTGGGGCAAACCCGGAGAGCAGAAGATGGTCCAGGTCGACATCGACGAGGAGATTCTCGGGCTGAACAAGGCCACCGAGCTTGCTGTCGTCGCCGATGCGGGCGCGTTCCTGTCCGCCCTCGCAGCCGAGCTCGGGCAATCACCGCTGAGCGGCGAACGCTTGCAGGCCAATCGCGCACGAACCGCCGGCCTCGTGGAAGGTCAGGCGAAGGTCCGAGCTCAACTCGACATGGCCCTACAGAACACGGCGAGTCCGATGCACAGCGCCCAGGTCCCGACCGCATGCCAGCGCTTCTTTGGTGACAACACGGTCTATGTGTTCGACGGCGGCAACGCCACGGTATGGGCGAGCTTCTTCTCGGAGATCAATCGGCCCGACACCCTTCTGTCGACCTTCAAGTTCGGAATGTTGGGCGCCGGCGTGTCGCAAGCGCTTGCCGGACAGATCGCAAAGCCGGACTCCAAGGTCGTGTGCATCATCGGCGATGGCGCCATGGGGTTTCACTTCCAAGAGCTCGAAACCGCGCTCCGAAACGAGCTGCCCGTCATCTACCTGGTGCTCTGCGACAGGCAGTGGGGCATGGTGAAGCTCACGCAGTCGATCGCGCTCGGCATGCTGCGTCCCGCCATCGGGACCGAGCAGCAAGGCACGATCAACGCCGACTTCGAAGAGATCGCTTTCGACAAGGTCGCCGAAGCGATGGGTTGCCACGGCGAGCGCGTTTCGGACCCGGCCGAGCTCCAGGCTGCGCTCCAGCGCTGCGTGGACTCCGGCAAGCCGTCTGTCGTTCACGTCGACGTGGACCCCAACATGCACCTGTTCGCTCCAGGCTTGCAGGAGTTCAAGGCGATGCACCAGGAGCCCGGAGCCTGATGGGCGCGGGCCCCGCGGTCTTGGTGACCGGGGCGGCTGGGTATGTCGGTCGCCTCTGCGTCGCCGCGCTTTGCGAACGCCTGGGCGAATTGTCGGCGCTCGTTGCGCTGGATTGGACCGAGGTCGAGTCCTCCGAGCGAATCGCGGGCGTCGTCTACGAGCAAGGCGACATCTGCGATCCTGCGCTCAAAGACCTATTTCGCGAGCACGGGATCGACACCGTCGTGCATCTGGCCTCAATCGTTCGTGCGCCCAAGGGAGCGCCGGCCGACCTAGCGTACCGAGTCGACGTCTTGGGCACGAAAAACGTCCTGGAAGCGTGCGAGGGCGCGGGGGCCAAGAAGTTGATCGTCACGTCGAGCGGCGCAGCGTATGGCTATCACCCCGACAACCCGGAGTGGCTCGATGAGAACGATCCACTCCGGGGCAATGACGAGTTCGAGTATTCGAAGAACAAGCGCCTGGTCGAGGCGATGTTGGCGCAGTGGCGGGAGGAGCGGCCCGAGCTGCGACAAGTCGTCTTTCGCCCGGGCACCATCGTTGGCCCGGACGTGCACAGCCCGGTCACAGACCTCTTCGAGAAACCCGTCATGTTGGGCATCGTCGGTTCGGAATCGCCCTTCGTGTTCATTTGGGATCAGGACCTGGTCGCGTGTCTCGTCGATGCGGTCTTCTCTGACAAGGTGGGAGTCTATAACCAGGCCGGCGATGGGGCTCTGACCCCACGAGAGATCGCAACCATGCTCCGCAAGCCCTACGTGGCGCTTCCCGCGTCTCTGGTGAAAGCGATCCTCTGGGCGCTCAAGGGATTGGGCGTGACCGACAACGGGCCGGAACGCGTCGCGTTCCTGCAATACCGTCCCGTGCTGTCGAACCGGCGCCTCAAAGAGGAGTATGGCTACGTTCCTCAGCTCACCAGTCGCGAGGCATTCGAGCTCTACGCCCGAGCGCGGGGTCTTCTTGCCTCGGCGTGAGTTCCACGGGCGCACGGTCGTCATTACCGGGGGCGCCGGAAGCATCGGAGGCGCGCTCGCCCGGAGCTTTGGTAGGGCTGGCGCAAAGATCGCGATCGTCGACCTACCAACGAGCCCGTTGGGCGCCGCCCGCGAGGAGCTCGAGAGCGCCGGCATCGAAGCGGTCGCCCTTCCCTGCGACATCACCGACACCGCACAAGTCCAGGCATCGATGGCGTCCATTCGCGAGGCCTTCGGCAGGATCGACGTGATCATCAACAACGCGGGCATCGTTCATCGAAGCGCGTTCGCGGACACCCGGCCAGAAGTCTTTCGCCGTGTGATGGAGGTCAACCTCTTCGGTGCGCTGCATTGCACGCAAGCCTGCATGGCCGACCTGATCGCGAATCGAGGGTTGGTGATCGCCGTCTCGAGCATCGCTGGATTGGCGCCCCTCTACGGACGCAGTGGCTATGCAGCTTCGAAGCACGCTATGCACGGCCTCTTCGAGAGCCTCGGCGCCGAAGTCGCCGCTAAGGGCGTCGGCGTCTTGATGGTCTGCCCGTCTTTTGTCGAGTCGGGGTTGGAAGCATCGACGCTGGGCGGAGATGGCAAGCGCGTCAGCCGGCCACGCTCCAAAGTCGGGGAGCTAGGCAGCCCAGACGACGTGGCCGCTGAGGTGTTGAAGGCTGCGAAGGCCGGACGCAGGCGCCTCGTGCTCACGCCGGTTGGAAAGACCAGCGCGCTCCTGTCTCGTCTAGCGCCCGGCCTTTACGAGCGCCTTATGATCCGAAGCTTGCGCTCCGAGCTCGACGAACCCTGACGGCCTCTCGGCTCAGCTGCGCGGCGCCTCCAAGCCTTTGACGGGATGGGCGCGATACGGAGCTTCGAGCATCGTGACTTCGTCTGCGCTCAGCTCGATCTCCGCCGCTGCAATCGCGTCGTCGAGATGCGTGAGCTTCGTGGCGCCGACGATCGGAGCGGTCACTGCAGGCTTCGAGAGGAGCCACGCCAACGCAACGCGAGCCGGCGACTCGCCGCGTTCCGCCGCGACCTTCTTGACCGCCTCGACGACTTCCCAGTCGGAGGGCTGATCGTAGAGGATTTGGTCGAGCCCGTCGGTAGAGGAGCGGCTCGTCGAGCTGTCGCCCAATTTGCCCCTCGTCCCGGCAAGCATGCCGCGAGCCAGGGGCGACCAGGGAGTCACACCGATTCCTTCTGCCTCGCAGAGCGGCATCATCTCCCGTTCCTCCTCGCGATAGACGAGGTTGTAGTGATTCTGCATGGTGACGAAGCGAGCCCAGCCGTGGCGCTCCGACATCGAGAGCAGACGCTGGAATTGCCATGCGTACATCGAGCTGGCGCCGATGTACCGAACCTTGCCCTGCGTGACCAGGTGATCGAGGGCGGCCATCATCTCTTCCATCGGTGTGTTCGGATCGAGGCGGTGGATTTGATAGAGGTCGATCGTGTCGACGCCCAAACGGCGGAGGCTGTCCTCACAGGCCTGCTGGATGTGCTTCCGTGAAAGCCCGCCCATGTTGGGGCGCTGGCTCATTGGGAAGAACACTTTCGTCCCGATGACGAGCTCGTCGAGATTCCCATACTCGCGAAGCCACCGCCCAGTGACCTCCTCGCTCACCCCGAGAGAATACATGTCGGCGGTGTCGAAGAAATTGATACCCGCCTCGATGGCCCGCTTGAAAAACGGCGCAGACGCATCGGCATCATGAATCCACGGCCGCCACTTCGGCGACCCGTAGCTCATACAACCAAGGCAGATCCGCGAAACCGTAACCCCGGTCCGCCCCAAATGCGTGTACTTCATCCCCGAGATACTACCGGAAATTATATAGGGGTCAGACCCCTTTTTAGAAGGGTTAATCGCGAGGTCGGCGGGGCTTGGGAGCTAGCTCTTCCCGTATACGGGGACGAGGGCGCCGCGGGTGACGGAGTTTTGTGGCGATGCCAAGAAGGTGATGGTCTCTGCGATCTCGTCGGGCTTGGGCCAAGCGCTGTGGTCCGCATCTGGCATGGCTGCGCGGTTGGCCGGCGTGTCGATGATGCTCGGGACGATCGCGTTGACCCAAATCGAAGACTCGGAGAGCTCTTCGGCGAGCGAGAGCGTCAGCGCAGCGACTGCAGCCTTGGAAGCTGTGTATGCGGTCATCTGTCCGGTGGGCACGAGAACGGGTCGCGCCGCGACATTGACGATGCGTCCCTCGCGCCCCTCCATCGACTTCACCGCTTCGCGGCATGAAAGGAAGCACGTCGTTGCGTTGATCTGCATCAGCTGATCCCAAACATCGAGGCTCGTTGACGCGATGGCGCCCATCGCGAAGCCGCCGGCTACGTGAATGCTGGTGTACAGCGAAGTCGTCGCACCGAATAGCTGAGCCACGTCCGCTTCGACGCTCAGATCCAGACCTTCGTGAAGCTTCACGGCTTCGTGTTGCCGATAAGGAAAGCCGTCAAGCTCCTCGGCCGCGTAGACAGGAACGTGAACGGTGGCGCCAGCCCCGACGAGGCGCCCGACTACCGCGCGGCCGAGCGCACCGGTGCCTCCGGTGACGACGGCTTCGCGTCCAGAGAATTCCAACATGACCGAGAGCCTAGTCTAGGAACCATGAGTCGCGCCACCGTTGACGCACTGGCCCGGTCTTCTCACAGAGTAAGCAGCAACCCGTCCTCAGCCATCGGCAACTCGACTTGATCGGCCCGTGACAACACGTCCTCACTCATGTGTGTGAGGATGATTTGTTTGCAGGTGAGGTGTGGGCGATGCTGCATGATCGTGCTGTACGTGTTGTGCAGCGCCACCTCTTGGTCGTACACGTAGGACTCGCAGACGAACAGATCCGCTTGATCCGAGGCTTCGATCAACGTGTCGGTCCACTGCGTGTCGCCCGAGTACACGAACACCTTTTGTTCGACTTCGACACGCAAGCTGTACGACGGCGCCCCACTGAAATGGGCTGCCGGGAACGCGGTGACCTCGATTTCGTCGACTGCAGTGGGCGTTCGAGGCTTGAGCTCGACGAAACGGATTTCGAAATTCGGCTTGACCCTGGAGGAGCCAGCGAAAAGGATTTCCATGGCCTGCATGAGACGCTCTTCGAGCCCGGGCGGCCCCACGAGGGTTAAGGGCGCGGTGCGCTTGGACACCAGTTGTGCGTCGAGCAGGAAGAACGGAATCCCGCCGAAGTGATCCCCGTGCAGATGCGTGATCAGGATCTTGCTCACGTCCCGCGGCTCGATCTGCTGCTGCCGCATCGCAATCAGCGACGACGCCCCGCAGTCGACCAAGAAGAGGTCATTGGACGTGCGCAGCGCGATGCAGGTCTGAAATCTTCCCCCGCTGCCGAAGGCGTCGCCACTGCCCACAAAACGTACTTCCACCTGTCCCATGTCTCTCTCCTAGCTGCCTCGAAGGCTGGCTCATCGCCGTGTTACATGGGACCGGGGCCCGGACCCAGTCAAGCGAGGGGTCGTCCTTCGATCAAAGGCCCGACAACCGCTCCCGGACGGTGTATGCTCCGAGCCCCGTCATCAACGAGGAGTGACCCATGGCCGAGCTTCAACTCGCACTAGACGACACCTACCGCTGGGAAAAGACCGCGCCGGACCAGCTTTGGATGACCCAGCCAACCGGCGACGGAGACATCGAAACCTACACCTGGGCTCAGGCGATGGATCAAGTGAGGCGAATGGCTGCGCATTTGAAGTCGCTCAACCTCGAGCCGGGTAGCCATATCGCTCTCATCTCGAAAAACTGTGCGCACTTCATCTTCGCAGACTTGGCAATCTGGATGGCGGGACACGTGAGCGTCGCCCTCTACCCGACGCTCAACGCCGACACGATCGACTACATCCTCAACCACAGCGAATCGAAGCTCCTTTTCGTAGGCAAGCTCGATGGCTGGGAGGAAGTTCAGAAAGGCATCCCAGCCGGCATGCCTTGCATCTCTTTGCCACTCGCCCCGCCGAACGACTACGAGTCGTGGGATTCGATCACAGCCAGGACCGAGCCCCTGCAAGGCAACCCCGGACGCAACGCCGAAGAGGCAGCGATCATCGTCTACACCTCGGGCAGCACGGGTCGGCCGAAGGGCGTGATGCACAGCTTCGGAGCGATTGCCGCCTCGGTAGACGGGGCCGAGGAGGTCTTCCACGCTACGGACAAGGACCGGATGCTGTCCTATCTTCCGCTCGCCCACGTCTTCGAACGATACTTTGTCGAGCTACAGGGCTTTCGCTCGGGGATGCAGCTCTTCTTCGCGGAGTCACTCGACACGTTCGTGGCCGACCTCAATCGCGCGCAGCCGACGATTTTCCTTTCGGTGCCGCGATTGTGGTTGAAGTTCCAGCTCGGAGTGTTCCACAAGCTCCCGCCCGAGAAGCTCAGGCGGCTCCTTCGCATCCCGCTTCTCAATCGTGTGATCAAGAAGAAGGTCCTGACGGGCCTCGGGCTTCAGCACGTGCGACTCGCGGCCAGTGGCTCTGCCCCAATCCCGCCCGATCTCATTCAGTGGTACCGGGATTTGGGCCTCGAGCTCCTCGAGGGGTACGGCATGAGCGAAGACTTCGCCTACTCGCACGCGACCTATCCTGGACACGGGCGCGTCGGCTACGTCGGCAACCCGATGCCCGGCGTCGACGTGAAGATCAGCGACGAGGGCGAGATTCTCATCAAGTCGCCCGGCAACATGATGTGTTACTACAAGCAACCCGAGCTGACGGCCGAGTGCTACACCGAAGACGGCTACTTCCGGACGGGCGACCGCGGTGAGCGCGACGAAGAGGGCCGACTCAAGATCACAGGCCGCGTGAAGGAGCTCTTCAAGACCAGCAAGGGCAAGTACGTCGCCCCAGTGCCCATCGAAAACCTCCTCAACAACAACGCCCACGTCGAAATGTGCTGCGTCACCGGCTCGGGGCACCCGCAGCCGTTTGCCTTGATCCTCCTCGCGGAAGAGATTCGACCGACCCTGAGCGAAGCCAGTGTGCGCACGGAGGTCGAAGCCGAGTTGGAGGCATTGTTGGAGCAGGTCAACCAGGAGGTCGAAGGATTCGAGCGCCTTCAGTTCTTGACGGTCGTGAAGGACCCGTGGCTGATCGAAAACGGCTTCCTCACCCCAACCATGAAGATGAAGCGAAGCATGCTCGAAGACACCTACGGGCCGAAGACCGAAGAATGGTACGGGGCCGGCAAGCGGGTGGTCTGGGAAGCCTAGAAGGAAACGTTTTCAGCGTTCAGGTGTAGAGACCTGATGCGAGGTGACGATGCAGCCCGTTTACGACGTAGTCGTCGTTGGTGCAGGCCCGGCCGGAGCGACGGTTGCGTACTTCCTGGCCGCCGGAGGGAAGCGGGTCGCGCTTCTCGAGAAGGCGACCTTTCCCCGCGACAAGCGTTGCGGCGATGCGTGGTGTGAGCCCGCGCTCGACATCCTCGAGGAGATGGGGGTCATCCAGGAGCTCGACTCCGAGGGGTTGGTACAATGGGTCCGCGCGGGCGGCTTGGTATCGCCCTCCGGTCTGAGCTTCACCAGCCCCGATGAAGGCGAACGGGAAAGCGCGCCTCGCGTGGCCGCGATCCGCCGGATGGTTTGCGACGAACGGATCGCACGCGCGGCGCACCATGTGGGTGCAGAGCTCATCGAACGTGCATCGGTGACCGATGTGACGTTGAGCGACGACCTGTGGACCGTTCGATGCAAGGATGGTCGTCGTTTCCTGGGTCGCTGCCTGATCGCGGCAGACGGCGCCAAGAGCAAGATCGCGCGCGCGCTTGGGGTCGTCACGACAGGGGCCAATAGCGTTGCGAGCAGGCAATACATCAAGGGCGGAACGCACAACTTCACGAGTGACGGTGTTCTGCTCTATCCCCCATACGTGCTGCCCGGGTACGTGGCGCTCTTTCGCCACTCGAACGACGACATCGACCTCGGTTGTTATCTCCTTCCCGGAGGCCGTGTCCCTCCAACCCAACTCAAGTCGCTCTTGAGCGCCGAGGTTGCCAAGGACCCGTACGTGCGCGAAGTGCTCGGCGACCATGCGGAGCCGCTCGAACGTCCAGGGCTGTCCCCGCTTCGGCTCGGCGGAGAGCCGCGAACGCATGGCGAGCGGTTCATTTTGTTGGGGGATGCCGCGGGCCAGACAGATCCGTTGACCGGCGAAGGCATCCACACCGCGATGATCGCCGCCAAGATTGCAGCTCGCGTCCTGCACGAAGCATTCGACGAGGGCGACCTCTCGGCGCGCCGACTCTCGGCTTACCACCGAGCGTGGATGAAAGAGTTCGGCCGCGACTTCCCTATTTCTGCGGCCGCGGGGCGCGCGATCAACCGCTTCCCCATCCTTCTCGACACGGCTGCCGTCGCCGCCCAGCGTCACGGCGCCAGCTTCATGGACAATTTCGGCGCCGCGATGACCGGAGTGAAGCCCAAATCCCTGTTTCTCTCGCCCCGGATGGCGGTTCCGCTCGGTGCTGCGCTCCTCGGACTGATTCGTTCGCGCGGAGCGACAGCGTACCGCGCGGGGCCGCGCGCTGAGCCCGCTCACGGTTATAGCTTCGCCCACAACGCGCTCCGCAGCGACGCGAGGCCGTGATACACAACCCCGGATGAACCCGCACATCTCTTACGCGATGAGGAACGCGGAGGCGGTCGAGGCGCTTGTCTTCGTCAACGCCCCGGGTGCCTTGCTCGATTGGAGCTTCCTGGCGATCGAGTTCATCGTCCTGATCGGATTCGTGACGACCGTCGTCCACGCGTTTCAACACGCAAAGCGAAGTGGAACTCAGTCTGCTCCGCTTACTCTCGTTGCCTGCCTTCTCTACGGCCTGCTGATGGACATCAGTTCTTATTACACCGTCGAGAATTTCTGGCACGGCGAGTTTTCCATCATGTTCCTCTACAACCGCCTGCCGCTCTATATCGTGCTTCTGTATCCGGCCCTGCTCTACCACCTCTGCATGACGATTCGCCGGTATGCATTTTCTCCGCTCGTCGAGGCGATATCGATCGGGTTCTTCGGAGGGGTTGCGTACTCGATCTTCGACAACCTCGGGCCCATGCTGGGCTGGTGGATCTGGGATACGAGCGACCCAACGACCCTGCCCTATCTCAACAGCGTTCCCGTCACTAGCTACCACTGGTTCTTTCTGTTCACCGGCGTTTTCGCATGGCTCACGCGAATCGTGTGTTGGGACTGGGTGGAGGGCCGGAAGAGCCGCGCTGCGATTGGACTCGGCATCGCGCTCATCCCGATTCTGACGGTCGTGCTCGGCGCGTTGCTGTTCGTTCCGTACAATCTCTTCGCCTACAACGGCATGCTGGGCGTCGCCGCGTCCCTGCATGCGCTCGCTTTTGCAGCCGCCGGGCTAACCTACGTGTTTTCGTTCCGCCGGCCGGCCAGACCGCGCGATCGTCTGTTGATGTTCTTTCCGCTGGTGTGGGTAGCCGGTCTTCTCTACCTCTACGTCGCGAAGCTCGACATCTTCTTCACCCTGACGCCCGACGGGTTGTCGCGCGAGGGGCTCGCAGCAGGCAACCTCCTCGTCGCCGGTGCGGCGATGGTGACCACCCTCGCGATCGTTTTCGCCAGTCACCCGATCTCCATGGAGACGGCGGGGGCCGACTAGCTCAACATCGTGCGGAGGCCCGTCTTCCAACGCTCGATCAGCTTGTCATAGTGGGCGTCGTTCTCTCGAAAGATGCGCTCCATCGCCAAACCCCGCATGAAGTAGAGGGTCATCTCAACGGCGATCTTGGCCTGGCGATCCCCTCGACCGGTGAGCTGTTTGAACGCCCCGTAGATGCGGCCGCCGAGGCTTCGCTCGAAAGCTTCGAACCGGCCGAGAAGCTCCGGGTCGGTCCGCGCGGCCACCATGAGCTCGACGACGGCCCAATAGAGCGGCCCGGAGAACATCGCCCAAAGCATGTCGACCATGGCGTCAATCGGTTCGTCGCCCTTCTCGAGCCGGGCGTTGAGCTCGGCCTCGAACTCCTTGGAGCGTTCATCGGCGAGGTGCTCGATCGCGGCAACCAAAAGGTCCGCCCTGCTGGGGAAGTGATGAAGCTGAGCGCCCCGGGATAGCCCGGCGCGTTCGCCCACCTCGACGGTCGTGGTTCTCGGGTAGCCGATGTCGATCAGGCTCTCGATCGTCGCGTCCAGCAACTTCCCACGGGTGATCCGACGGCGCTCCGCCTGGGGCACTCGCTCCCGCTGCGAAGCGACGTCGGTTCCAGGTTTCTTCACGCTCCGAGGCTCCTCAGTCGCGACGGTACATCGTCACGACCGCCGCGCCGCCGAGCCCGAGATTGTGCTGAAGAGCGACGCGTGCGCCTTCGACCTGACGGTCCTCGGCTTGGCCTCGGAGGTGCCAGACGAGCTCGGGGCATTGCGCAAGACCTGTGGCTCCGAGCGGGTGTCCCTTGGAAAGAAGACCACCGCTCGGATTGGTGACGAACTTGCCGCCGTAAGTGTTGTCGCCTTCCTCGATGAACTTCTCCGCGTCGCCTTCGCCGCAAAGGCCGAGCGCTTCGTAGGTCAGCACTTCGTTGGTGGTGAAGCAGTCGTGAAGCTCGACGACGTCGACGTCTTCAGGGCCGATCCCGGACTCCTCGTACACCGCCTGCGCAGCGTTCTTCGCCATGTCGAAACCGACCATCTTGATCATCGAATCTTCGAAGCTCGTTCCGTAGTCCGTGCGCATCGTTTGGCCCGCAATGTAGACGGGATTGGAAACGTCCTTCTTCTTCGCGAAATCGTCGGAGCACACGATCGCGGCCGCGGCCCCGCAGGTCGGAGGGCAGCACTGATAACGCGTGAGCGGGTCAAACACCTCCGGTGAGGCGAGGATCTCTTCCACCGTGAGCAGGTCACGGAAAAGCGCGTACGGATTCTTGGCAGCGTGCTGGCGTGCTTTCGCGTTCACCTTCGCGAAGGTTTCGCGCTTCGCGCCATACTTCCAACGATACTCGCGACCCGCTCCGCCAAACATCTGGGCGGCGGGTGGCGCGGAAGTGAAG
>CALJYC010000019.1 GCA_937984275.1 uncultured bacterium
TTGACCGCCATCCCTCGGACCAACCCGTCGGTCGAATCCATTGCGACGGCACGCACGGTGTTTTCACCCAGGTGCTGCGCAACCTCGAGAGTGAGGTTCCAATCCTTCTCGCTGATCGCTGGGTTGCTAACCTGAAGCGCAGTGAGAATTGTCGGGAGGCTGCCTTGGGGGAAGGTAACGTCCACGACCGGACCAATAACTTGAGTAACGCGCCCGTTCTGAAGCTCTGCCATGTTCTTTCCGGTTCTCTGAAAGGGTGTCGGCCGGCGGTGACATGCCGCCAAAAAGCGAGCGCGACCTAGCACGGCCCCTGAGGGCGGTCAACGACGCCAGCCCCAACGGAGTAGGGTCACGGCGATGCGCGGCAAGCCCCCAAGCGCGCTCGATTGACCCTCTCGCTCGGGCTTTCTACCCTGCACCCTGCGATGCAGGACCAAGCCCCCGTCATCCACGCGCTCTTCGGAGCCGGAACCCGGTACGAAGGGAAGCTCTTTTTCGAGGGCAGAGCGCGGATCGATGGTGCCTTCGAGGGCGAGGTGTTCAGCGAGGGGCTCTTGATCGTCGGTGAGGAAGCGACGATCAAGGGCGCCATTCGAGTTCACACCCTGATCGTGCGCGGCGGGAAGATCGAAGGCGACATTCATGCGACCGAGCTGGTCGAGCTCCATGCGCCGGCGCAGGTGCGCGGCGACATCCGGACCCAGGCGCTTTTCATGGACAAAGGCGTCCTTTTCGATGGCTCTTGCGTCATGGGCGAGGTCCACGAGCTCGACGATCGGCCCCCTTCGCCTCGGTCGGCGGAGGACACCTCGCCCGACGGCTACAAGGACCAGCCGAACAGAACCTGAAGAGTGATCGCGTGGTCGGTTCCGTTGGCGCCGTTGCCCATTGCAGGGACGTTCGTGTTGGAGCCGGCAAAACGCATTTTGTAATACTCCCAAATGAACCGGAATGCGTAGGTAAACCCTGCCTCCAGCCTGCCGCCGAACGTCGCAGCTGCATCGAGGCCAACGCCTGAGCTGTCACTCCCAAACGCGCCTTCGAGATCCCCTAGAAAGAACGGAACACGAACGCCAAAGTCAGCTCGGAAACCGAAGAAGCTCGGCACGATGTCGTACGCTACTGCTGGTCCGAGTCGGACGTAGACGATCTTCGAGGATGGGAGCACCGAATTCAGGTCGATGCTGAGCACATCGGCGCCCACGCCAACGAGCCCGCCCACCTGGAGCCGCTCGATCGGGTATAGGTAGCCAAATTGTCCGAGCAGTCGCCACGTGTTGGTTTCCAAGGAGATCCCCGTTCCCGCCGGCTGGACCTTGAGGCCAACGCCTGAACCGCCGTCGACCTGAACGACGATCGCCTGGATGGTGGGTCTGGGCGAGCGTTGAGCTGCCGGCCTGATCAGGAGATGCCAACCGAAGTCGAAGTAGGGGCCTGTCTCGAAGGTGCGCTGCTCCGTGCCGCCCGCGTTGTCACCGACGTCGAGGTGGATGTTTCTGAATCGGGCGGCGCCGCCGATGAGCATCACCAGAACCGGCAACCTTGGGGCTTCGTCCTGCACGGCTGCAGCTGTTTGCTCTCCCTGCGCTTGCACCCTGGCTGGAGCGGCCGCGAGGAAAAGTCCAGCAAAAACGCACACTCTGAGCGTCCGAAGCATTCGAAGCTCAACCTAGCAAGCCCTCGGCGGAAGGCTCATTTTTCTGGGGACCTAGCCGAGGTGACGTAACGTCACCAGGGTTGCCCCGTAGGAAGTTGCGAGAAGAGAGCAGCACCATGAGAAAGACAGTTTTCATCGGAATCATCGCCGCCGCATTCATCGCTGGGTCGCCCGCGAGCCCGGCCCAGGCCGCGGATGAGCACAAGGAGAACGCGGGGATATTTACCGCCCAGATCCAGGAGGATGGCTCCGATATCGCCTGGGGCCAGGCGGTCCTCGTCGTGGACAAGCCGATCGAGGAGGTGCTGCCGATCATTCGCGACTACGCCAACTACGTACAATTCATGCCCAATTTCACCAAGTCGAGAGTGCTGGCTCAACGTGGCAGTCGCGCGATGGTCTACATGGAAGTCAGCGTGGCGAAGGGTGCATTTACCCTCTGGGGACAGCTGAACCTCGCGGAGCGTCCCCAAGAAGGAGACTCCCGCGTCGTTGAAGCACATCTCATGGAGGGCAATGTGGACGCCTTCAGCGCCCGCTGGATGTTGACACCGGTGGACGGCGGCGCGCGCACCGAGGTCGACTTCAAGATCTTCGTCGATCCCGACATTCCGCTTCCCTCATCGATCTTCAGTCGAGAGAACGAGCGGGCGGCCGGTAGGACGGTGCGGGCCCTTCGAACGCGCGTCTTTGAGGGACCCGTCGGTTCGAGCTGAGTCGGGCCTGCCCGGGGCCTCGGCCGAACTTGACTGGGTTCGGGCCCATGCTACGAACGCGCGCCGCTAGGGATTTCTCCTTGCCGGAGCTGCGATTCGGCCCCAAGCGCCGTTTGGAGTTTTTCTCCTTCTGGGTGCTCTGAGACCGACCGGGAATACCGCTGCGATGAACGTGCTTTTCACAGCCCTCTTGTCCGAGGGTTCCATCATCGACCTCGACGGCACGATCTGGATTCAGCTCGGGCTGTTTGCAGTCGCGTTTTTTGTTTTCCGACCGCTGATCTTCCGACCGATGGTCGCGCTCTTCGAAGCGCGCGAGAACGCCATCGAGGGTTCGAAGCTCGAGGCGCTCCGCCTGCAGGACGAAGCATCCGCCGAAAGCGAAGAGTTTGACGTGGAGATGCGACGTCTTCGCCTTCAAGCCGGCGAGGAGCGCGATCGCTTGCGCGCGGAGGGTAAGCGCCTCGAACGCACCGTGCTCGACCGGGTTCGGCAAGAAACAGACAAGCAGCTCTCGGAGGCCGACGCGAAGCTCAAGACCGAGGCCACGAAGCTTCGCACTGAAATCGATCAGACCATTCCGGCGTTGGCCAAGCAGATCGCATCCAAGATGCTCAATCGGGAGGTCCAATGAGGCGCGCGTTTCTGGTGATGCTCTTTGCGCTGACTCTCGCTGCGCCGAGCCTGGTGCTGGCCGAGGCCGCCCACGGCGAGTCTTTGGCCCACGAGGCGACTGCGGAGGAGTCTGGTCACGGCGCTCACGATGACGGCCATGGCGAGCTCACCTTCTCTTCGCTCATCAGGAACCGCGATTTCCAGGGCACGCTCGTAAACTTCCTCGTGTTGGTTGGTCTGATCGCCTGGGTCCTCCGCAAGAAGGGCAACCCGGCGCTCGCGGCGCGTCGCGCCGAGGTCGAGAAAGAGCTCGCCGAGGCCAAGCGGCTCCGCGCCGAGGCCGAGAAGCGGCACCTGGAGACCGCCACGCGTCTCGAGAAGCTGGACGAGGAAATGGTCCAGATCCGCGGCGACATGATCAAAGCGGGTGAGGCGGAGCGTGATCGCATCGTTGCGCAAGCCGAAGAGAAGGCCGCTCGTCTCCGCAAGGACACCAGCTTCCTCATCGAGCAGCAAATCAAGCAGCTTCGCAAGGAGCTGACGCAGGAGGCTGCCAGCGCCGCGGTCGTTGCAGCGCAGGAGCTGCTGCAAGAGCGGACCACCGACGCGGATCAAGATCAGCTCGCGGAGGCGTACCTCAATCGGCTCGACGAGGTGCTCGAGGAGCGGCAATCATGAGCGCGCTTGGACGACGCTACGCAAAGGCTTTGTTGGAGCTCGCCCGCGAGCAGGGGGAGCTCGACCCGGTGCTCCGCGATGTCGGCGCCATTGCCGGTGCCTGGAAAGAGAGCGCGGAGCTTCGCGAGATCGTCCGCAATCCCGTCATTCCGAGGCCTGCGTTGAAGGCTGCCGTCGACGGGGTGATGCAGAAACTCGGCTGCTCCAAGCTCGTTCGCAACACCGTGAACCTGCTCGCCGACAAGGGGCGCCTCGCGCACCTTGCAGAGGTGCTTCACGCGCTTGAAGAGCTCGCGGAGGCGGAGACCGGCCGCGTTCGGGTCGAGGTCGTTAGCGCCAAGCCGCTGAGCGAGTCCTACTACGCCCGGCTGACAGAAAAACTCAAGCGAGTGACCGACCGCGAGGTCGTGCTCGTGAAGAAACAAGATCCTTCGCTCATCGGTGGCGTGGTCACACGCGTTGGCGACCAAGTGTTCGACGGTAGCCTCAGCGACCGACTGAGTGAGCTTAGAGAGACGTTGCTTGCGAACGGCGACACGCCGTAACCGCATCGAATCAGGAGCCTTGCCAAATGCAACTTCGCGCTGAAGAGATTTCCAACATCATCAAGCAGCAGATCGCGTCCTACGACAAGTCGGTCGACGTGGTTGAGACAGGCACCGTTCTGTCGGTGGGTGACGGCATCGCCCGCCTATACGGTCTCGAAAGCGCCATGGCGGGCGAGCTCCTCGAGTTCCCCGGCGGCGTGTTCGGCATGGTTCTCAACCTCGAGGAAGACAATGTCGGTTGCGCAATTTTCGGTTCCGACGTCGGCATCAGCGAGGGCGATACGGTCAAGCGTACCGGTCGCATCGTTGAGGTCCCAGTCGGCCCGGCGCTCGTGGGCCGTGTGGTGAACGCCCTCGGTCAGCCCATCGATGGCAAGGGCCCGATCGAGAGCAAGCTCACCCGCCGAGTCGAGCTGAAGGCTCCCGGCATCGTTGCTCGTCAGCCGGTTAGCGAACCGCTTCAGACCGGTCTCAAGGCTATTGACTCGATGATTCCGATCGGCCGCGGTCAGCGCGAGCTCATCATTGGCGACCGCCAGACGGGCAAGACCGCCGTCGCGCTCGACACGATCATCAACCAGAAGGGCAAGGGCGTATTCTGCGTCTACGTCGCGATCGGCCAGAAGCAGTCGACGGTCGCCCAGGTCGTGGACAAGCTCACGCAGTTTGGCGCGATGGAATACACCACCGTCGTTCTCGCTGGCGCTTCCGAGCCAGCGCCGCTTCAGTTCATCGCGCCGTACACCGGCGTCACGCTCGGCGAGTACTTCCGCGACAGCGGTCAGCACGCGCTTTGCATCTACGACGACCTTTCGAAGCAGGCCGTCGCGTACCGTCAGCTCTCGCTTCTGCTTCGTCGTCCTCCGGGCCGCGAGGCGTATCCGGGCGATGTGTTCTACGTACACAGCCGCCTTCTCGAGCGCGCCGCCAAAATGGCCGAGGACTGGGTGGTCGTGAAAGAGGACCAGGAGCCCAGCCGTCTCGGCAATCAGGTCTTCAGCGGTCCGGAGTCGAAGCACGAGGCCGAGGCCGCCGCAAAAGAAAAGGGCGCCGGGTTCGTCGCAAAGAAACTGCCGGACTCGGGGGGTTCGCTCACGGCGCTGCCAATCATCGAGACGCAGGCAGGCGACGTCTCCGCGTACATTCCGACCAACGTCATCTCGATTACGGACGGACAGATCTTCCTCGAGTCGGACTTGTTCAACTCCGGCGTTCGTCCCGCCATCAACGTCGGCATCTCGGTGTCGCGTGTCGGTGGCAACGCCCAGATCAAGGCGATGAAGCAGGTTGCCGGTACGCTCCGTCTCGAGCTCGCGCAGTTCCGCGAGATGGCGGCGTTCGCGCAGTTCGCATCGGACCTCGACGCGGCAACACGGCAGCAGCGGTCTCGCGGCGAGCGTCTCGTCGAGGTGCTCAAGCAGGGCCAGTTCGTGCCCTGGCCGGTCGAAGAGCAGGTCGACTCGATCTTCGCAGGTACGCACGGCTTCCTCGATCCGCTTCCGCCTGAGTCGATTGGCCGCTACCAGCAAGAGCTGATCTCTTGGCTCAAGGCCGAGCGCGCTTCGATCCTCAGCGACATCGTGTCGAAGGGGAAGCTCGACGACACCCTCGAAAGCCAGCTCGAGGATGCCCTCAAGGCCTTCGGCGAGATCTTCGAGCCCAAGCAGCAAGCCAACTAAGCAGCAATGGCAAACCTCAAGGACATTCGA